>JBBRTN010000157.1:0-5301 GCA_038244395.1 Ignavibacteria bacterium | reverse complement strand
TGTTCTCAAGAAGTTCTCTAAGAATAATTACCTTTTGTTCAGCTGATAAGTGCTTTCTTTCTGACATTTTCGGAATCTCCTTTTATTTTAAGTTTACTAAAATAAATATTTTGAAATTCCTTTTCCAGTTGAAGCATTACACTTTAATAATTGGAAAATATTTAATCTTGAAACAGGTGATACTGTTAGAACAATAAATAAAAATGATACTAATTATTTTTTCTTAGGAGACTTTATGCCGGGCGAAGGCAAGCTTTATAAAGTTGCTCCCGTCATGCAGGAAGGCGGGACGCTGGTGGCTGATGAAGAATGTTCGGGAACATTTGATTGCAAAGGTGAAGTGAATAATAACGGAAAGAATATTTCACTTAAGCCGGAACAACGATTAATTTTGCCAATGACTCTTCAAGGATTAAAATGAATCAAGGAAATTTTAAAAGCGGATACAGCTTGAACGATAATACAGCATCAGTTTATTTGACGACAGAAGGAAATTTCTGGAAAGGACTATTACTGAATGGGTGTGATACAGTAAAGATGATTCATACTTACTTCAGAAATATTGCTCCTTATCCTGCTGACAGCACTTATGCTGCAGATCTAATCAACTGCAGAATAATTGATATTGAATCCAGTAATTTTCTTTCAGAGCTTAGTATAAAAACCGGATGCATTAGGGCAAGTTACATCTCAAATCAGGATAATTATTATTCTGCATACTTACTTGACAATACTTTCGTAATAGACGCAGGTGGTGTTCCGGCTGTAAGCTTTATCTCCAGCGGAGGTCTGACTTTTCCTTTAATAATGGAAGGAAATAATTTCACAGCTTATACAGAAAACAATTCTTCTAATGCAATCCTTCTAAGCAATGTCACCGGGGGAGCTATTAAGAATAATAATATTTCAGGATTTACTGATGGTGTAATAATGCTTTCTTCTGGAATGGATTTTTATAAAAATACAATTGACGGAACCGCTTATAATTCAATCGGAATACAGGGTCATTCCCAAAGCGATATTCATCTGAGTCCTTCCGGCAGCTACTATACTTCAGGACAAAATCAAATTTTTTTTCGAAAGTGAGATTTCAAAATGTATTTATGTTGACAAGTCATCATTTAATATTTATAAAGGTGAGAATACATTTGATTTAAAAAATTATAATTCACTTGATGCTTACCATTTGTCCGGATGGTTCCCTGGATATCCCGTCAGGTATGTAGATGCTAAAGAAAATTTTTTTCAAACTTCCGACGACAAAGCGGACGCACTTCAAAATGTAAAATGGGTTAATGGTGTTCCTGTAGTTTTTACATTTACACCATACTCCTGTGAAATAACTGCACCTTCTGAATATGAATTGATTTCACTTGGAAATGGAATCAATGATACGATTTATTATAAAGGTGGCGGAAACGGAGGAGAAGAGAAGGATTTTGGAATTGAGATTTCGGATTTGGGATTTAAAACTAATACAGTTGAGAATTTAAAAAAGGAAGTAGAAATAACTTCATACACTGGATTATTGGATTCGATTGGAATAAATATCCGAAGGAGAAATTATGAAAATGTTTCAGAGAGTTGTTATGATTTTTTAAATAGTTATCCTGATAGTGTAGAGAGCATAGGATTAATTCCAAGACTTTACCTTGCAAGTCTCCGCCTTGATAGTGCAGGTAATAATATTACAGATTTAAAATCTTTCTTAGAATCATTGATATTAAATCAACCCGGAAACGATGCTTTGATAAAGCAGGCATTTTATTATATACAGAAATGCAAAGTTTCTCTAAATCAATATCAATCAGCGATGACGGGCTTTCAGCAAATAATTGAGGAGAATCCTTACAGCTATGAAGTACTTGTAGCAAGCTGGGACTATTCTGCAACGAGTTTGCTGGACTCTGCTGGTACAAGCGGAGGAGGAGAAAGAAGTTACGAATTAGAAGATGCGAAAGAGGAAGCGAACTTATCAGATGAAACTTTAAGAGCCAAATATTTAAATGATGATCCTAAAGAAAAATACGATGCCAAATCATTTACAAAAGAGGACAGAAAAGCAATCAGAGAAAATATTTTTAAATCTTATGAAACTTCAAGAGAAATTGAAATTAGAAAAGTTAAATCTCTTGAAAAGAAAGTTGCAGATGAAAATGCAAATGAAACCGAAAGGAAGGAACTTCAAACAAAAATTACTCTAAAGGAAATTGTAAAAGCAAATAAACCTAATGACATTTCAGAGCATATACAAAATATAAATAATAATATTAAAAGAGTTTTTAATCTAACTGATAATATTTCATCTGAAGAGAATAAGAATTTTATTCCCACTGAATTCAAGCTCTCACAAAACTATCCGAACCCGTTTAATCCAACAACCAAAATTAATTTCGAATTACCACAGGATGCAAAAGTAAAGTTAATTGTTTATGACATCCTCGGAAGAGAAGTAAAGACATTGGTGAACAGTGAACTGTTAACAGGAAGATATGCATTTGAATTTGACGGAAGTAATTTTGCAAGCGGGATTTATTTTTACAGATTGGAAACTGTAAACTTTGTTCAGTCCATGAGGATGGTGTTGATAAAATAAGGATTTTTAAGATTTAGAAAAAAGGTTAGCACTAAATTTGGCGCTGACCTTTTTGCATTTACATGGGAAGATAAACTTAATCATTAAACGAAAGGAGACACGTGTCAATGTTAGCTGTATGAATTTCTGTTTATTCTGTTTAATAAATTTTTTATTTTGAACCAATCTAAAAAATTAAAAAATGATTCAGGAAAATAAAGATATTACCAAAGACGCTTCCGACTATGTTTTTGATCTGATGAAAACGAAGCTTCCCGGGATTTATGTATATCATAATAACAAACATACGCAGGATGTGGTCGATGCAATAAAAAAAATCGGGAATAAAACCGGGCTCTCGGAAGACGAGCTTGAGATTGTTACTCTCGCCGGCTGGTTTCATGACACAGGGTTTACGGAAAAAAGTGAAAATCACGAAGACGTAAGCGTTGCAATTGCAAGAAAGTTTTTAAAAGATAATAATTATAATGACGAATCTGCTGAAAAAGTAGTCGGCTGTATAAATGCAACACGTTATCCGCAAACGCCAACCAATGTTCTTGAAGAAACAATATGTGATGCGGATTTATTTCATCTGGGAACAAAGGATTATAATGATAAGTCAGACCTGCTCAGGGTGGAGTGGGAGAAAACAAATAACAAACATTATACAGAGATTGAATGGCTGAAAATAAATATTGATTTCCTTGCGTCTCATAAATATTTCACAAAATATGCAAAGAAATCTCTTGATGACAGCAAGTCTGAAATTCTTGTAAGGCTCCAGAAGAAATACAGAAAAAGAATCGAGGAAAAAGATGTTGACGAAAAGCAAAAAGAAAAGATTGATATTGAGAAACAAAAATTAGAAGCTAAGAAAGAAGCAAGCACACGATCAGACAGAGGAATTGAAACCATGTTCAGGAACACTGTGAGAACTCACGTTGAGTTCAGCAGCATGGCGGATAACAAAGCAAATATAATGATCAGCATAAACACACTGATCGTTGGAGGTATAGTCACTCTTCTCATGCGTGAGCTTGATACAAACCCGCAGCTGATTATTCCGACTTTGATGCTGGTAGCAGTAAGTCTGACCTGCATTGTTTATGCGGTGCTTGTAACGAGACCTAATTTATCGGGAGGTAAATTTACAAAAGAAGATATCCATCTTAAGAAAACCAATCTTTTATTCTTCGGTAATTTTTATGACATGCAGCTCAAGGATTTTGTCTGGGGAATGAATGAAATGATGAACGATAAGGAATTTCTATACGGAAGCATGATAAAGGATTTTTATTTTCTCGGACTGGTACTCGGAAGGAAGTACAAATATTTAAGAATCTGTTATACAATTTTTATGTTCGGGCTGGTTGCATCCATAATTGCATACATTATTGCTTTCGTCTTAGCTCCTCCAAACCTGAAGAATGCAATTCATTAAGCAACTCACAAAACATTTTTTAAATTTACATTTTAATTTACTCCGACTTGAAAGAAAAGAAGCTATATTTAATACGTCACGCTAAGTCAAGCTGGGATGACCCCGGACTAAAAGATCATGACAGACCTTTGAATAAAAGGGGAAAAAATGATGCTCCTCTCATGGCGAAAGTTTTGAATAAAAAAGGTGTAGCGCCTGACATAATTTATTCAAGCACGGCAGTAAGGGCTCTGGAGTTTGCAAAAATAATAGCAGAAGAACTCGGCTATAAGAAGAAAAATATCGCTGCATCAAAAGACATTTACATGGCAGGCGAAAATGAAATGCTGAATATTATAAAACAGACCGATGATAAAGATGAAACCGTGTTTCTAGTCGGACATAATCCGGATATTACGCAGTTTGCAAATTCGCTTTGTAATAATAATAATATTGATAATATTCCTACGTCGGGAATATTCTGTATTGAGTTTGAAGCCGACAGCTGGCAGGAGATTGATTACGGAAAAGGAAAATTTAAATCTTTTGATTACCCGAAAAAATATTATTGAATTTCCGCTGTTTCTTCTATGGAATAAAGTTCGAGCTCTTTCTCCTTCCCTCTCAATTTTATAGAACCGATTGATTCCGATTTATATTTATTTTTAAAATCCTGCTTATCCAATCTATCCAGTTTATCCAATAAGTCTTTTGATATCAGAAGAGTTTTTCCGTGGGCATTGCATTCAGCCTGAATGCGGGCGGAAGTGTTAACAGTATCTCCGTGATACACAATGTCTTTTTTTATTTCACCCATCTCACCGGTAATGACTTTTCCGCAATGAAGCCCGGCTTTGAATTCCGGATAGACTCCGTATTTATCTGTATACAATTTTTTATTGAGTAAAATTTTCTTCCTGATAAGGAAAAAACTCCTGATGCAATTTTCATTCTTAATGCCTTGATTCAAATTCCATGTGAGGACAATTTCATCTCCTACATACTGGTATATCCTCCCTTTGCATTCAAGTATAGGATCGGTCATATCATGAAAAAAATCATTGAGGAATTCATGATTCTTTGAAAGACCGATTCTTTCGGCAATAGTCGTGGAAGATTTCAGATCAAGAAACATGAAGATGAGCTCTTCTTCCAGCGGCAGCTGGTATCTCCCGCTAATATAATTCCAGAGCACATTCTGCCCGAGCAGCCTGTTAATCTGTCTTATGAAATTTGCAAAAAAACTAAGAACGATACTGTAAATCAGGATCTCGGTAAATTCTTTACTGGAAATATAACTTAT
>JBBRTN010000156.1:0-5314 GCA_038244395.1 Ignavibacteria bacterium | reverse complement strand
ACCGGCCTGGGCCGTGAAATTTCTCTGATCCTGGCAGGAAGTGTTTTAATTGAAAAAGTATTTAACATAAACGGGATCGGACTGTTAAGCTATGATTCGATTGTTCAAAGAGATTACCCGGTAGTGATGGGCATTCTTGTAATTTCTACTTTGCTCCTTTTAGTGGGAAATATTATTTCGGATATGATTTATGCGATTGTCGATCCGAGAATCAGATTCAAATAGCGCAGACTTAATCAACTGCGCTCACTTAAAATAAAGTTATCAGCTTATATGTCTGAAAAAAATTCAGAGAAAAAAGTTTCTACCTCACTCTTAAAAAAGCGATGGAAAAAGTTCAAGACCCTTAAGAGAGGATACTATTCATTTCTTGTTGTAATGTTTCTCTTCCTTTTATCTTTTATTCTTCCCTTATTTATAGGAGGCGATGCATTATTGGTTAAGTATAACGATAATTATTATTTCCCTATTTTTAAATTTTACTCGGCGGAATCTCTGGGACAAAATCTTCAGGGAGAAGCTAATTACAGGCTGCTTAAGAAACAGTATCAGGAAGACGACAAAGGCAATTGGGTGTTAATGCCTTTATATCCTTTCGGTCCCAATGAAAATCTTTTAAGCGAAATGGAAGGAAATCCGCCTCATCATCCTTCCACGCAACACTGGTGCGGGACTGATGACAGGGGAAGAGATGTTTTCGCAAGGCTTGCTTATGGATTTAATATTGGAATGTCGTTTTCAATTATAGTAACATTTTTAACTTATCTGATAGGTATAGCAATCGGAGCCGCGCTTGGATTTTACAGCGGCAAAATTGATATCTTAGGATTGCGGTTAATCGAAATTTGGAGTACTCTTCCTTTTCTTTATGTGATAATAATTATCAGCTCGATCCTCCAGCCGAATTTTCTTTTATTGACTTTTATACTTACACTTTTCGGATGGATAAATATTACTTATTATATGAGAGGTGAATTTTACAGGGAGAAAGCAAGAGACTATGTTTCTGCAGCTGTATCAATGGGCGCTAAGGATAAGTCAATTATTTTCAAACATATTTTACCAAACTCCTTGACACCTGTAATTTCTTATGCACCGTTTGCCATTGTAGCAAATATTTTTTCATTGGTTGCTTTGGATTTTCTGGGATTCGGTTTACCGCCTCCTACTCCAAGCTGGGGACAGCTTATGAATCAGGGTCTTTCTAATATTGAAAACTGGTGGCTGATAGCGACTCCGCTGGTTGCTTTGTTCCTGACACTGCTGGCGATTACTTTTATTGGTGAATCAATCAGAGAAGCATTTGACCCGAAAGTTTATTCGCGTTTGAGATAATAAATATCATAAAAATTTAAGATGCACTGCTATTGCAAAATATACATGCTTTATAAATGATGGATAAAAATAAATTACTCGAAGTAAAAAATCTCCGCACATATTTTTTTGTTGAAGCAACTGATCAGCAAATATCCGACGAGAAAGTTTTATTTGACCATAGTCTTATTGACCTTTATAAAAGCGACAAGTATCTCAAAGGCAAGGTTCCGGCTAAAGCTGTCGACGGAGTGAGTTTTAATATCTATGAAGGCGAGGTGCTTGGAATCGTTGGTGAATCCGGCTCGGGTAAATCCGTGACAGCATATTCAATCACCAGGCTTGTCCCCGACCCGCCGGGAAAAATTGTAGGAGGCGAAGTAATTTACAAAGGTAAAGACCTTCTCAAAATTTCATATGAAGAGATGAAGGAATACAGGGGAAAAGAAATTGCTATGATTTTTCAGGAGCCTATGACTTCACTGAATCCTGTAATGAAAATCGGGGATCAGATCACTGAAGTAATTCTTAAGCACGAAAAAATAAGTAAAGAAGACGCTTTCAAAAAAGGAGTAAATATGCTTGAGCTCGTCGGCATTCCTTCACCCGAATCCAGGATGAAAGATTATCCGCATCAATACAGCGGAGGCATGAGGCAAAGAGTAATGATAGCAATTGCCCTCGCGTGTAATCCATCTTTGCTGATAGCTGATGAACCAACCACTGCACTTGATGTAACTATTCAGGCTCAGATTTTGGATCTCATGCTCAAGCTTAAAAATGAAAGAAAAGAATCTGCAATCCTTTTGATTACTCATAACCTTGGTGTTGTCGCTGAAATGTGTAACAGGGTAATCGTAATGTACGGAGGGAAAATTCAGGAAATCGCGAATGTTGATCCGCTTTTTGAAACTCCGCTGCATCCCTATACCGTCGGTCTGCTTGAGTCTCTGCCTGACCCTGAACATCCTAAAGAAAAACTCCAGGCAATCCCCGGTATTATACCTCATATTCTGGAATTACCTAAAGGATGCAAGTTTGCTACACGGTGTACAAGAGTTTTTGAAAAATGCTGGGAAGTAGAACCGGAACTTTTGGAAATTGAACCGCAGCATTTTGTAAGATGCCATCTTTATAGTGAAAAGTGAATTTGTACCAAAACATTTTGCAGTTATTAATTTTAATTTGTAATTGATTTTCATATGCAGCCCGAAAATATTTTAGAGATAAGAGATTTAAAAGTTAAGTTCCCCGTAACTGCCGGACTTCTTTTAAAAAAAGTTGCCGAAGTGAAAGCAGTAGACGGCATAAACCTTGACTTAAAAAGAGGTGAGACCCTTGGACTCGTTGGAGAATCGGGTTGCGGGAAGTCTACGATTGGAAAGACTGTAATCAACATACTAAAGTTTTCCGCACCGGATGTGGAGATTACAGGTGAAGTCTGGCTCAGAACGGATGAAGGAGAAATAAATATACTTCGCCTCAATAACCATCAAATGAGAAAATACCGGGGATTAATTCAAATGATATTTCAGGATCCTTATGCATCTCTTAATTCAAGATTATCCGTAGGACAGATTATAGAAGAGCCTTTGCTTTATCATACAAATATGAATAAGAGGAAAAGGATGGACAGAGTAGCATGGCTGCTTGATAAAGTCGGTCTTCAGGCGGAGCAGTCAAAAAGATATCCTCACGAATTTTCCGGTGGACAAAGACAGAGAATCGGAATCGCAAGAGCTTTGGCTACAAATCCCAAGATAATTATTGCAGACGAGCCGGTATCAGCTCTGGATGTTTCTATCCAGGCTCAGGTAATTAATTTACTTCAGGAACTTCAGAATGAATTTGATTTAACAATCCTCTTTATTGCGCATGACCTTTCTGTAGTCGAGCATATAAGCTCCAGAATTTCTGTAATGTATCTGGGAAGTATTGTTGAGCTTGGTCCGGGAGAAAGAGTCTATCATAATCCCATCCATCCTTACAGCAGAGCATTGCTCTCAGCGGTCCCGCTGCCAAATCCAAAAAGAAAAAACAAGGAAAGAATAATTTTAAAAGGAGATGTACCGACTCCAATGAATAAACCCAGCGGCTGCGGATTCAGAACCAGGTGTCCAATAGCAAAACCCGAATGCGCAACCTTTACTCCGCTGCTTGAATTAAAAGAACCCGAACATTTTGCAGCATGTCCTTTTGTTGTAGCTTAAATTTATAAAACCCCTTCTTCAAAATCATTTTTTTCTTAACACTTACTTTATGTACAGCAAACAAACGGAACTTCAGTCAGAGGAGACGTTCTTAATATTCTGTAGTTTCCCAGATCATCGCTCAGAGGGCGCGCTCCTTCACTAACAAGATTACTCTGCTCTTTTGCAGAATAATAATCCCTTGCCTGATTCCAGTTGGGAGTTCCGTCAGCGCTTATGTTATTTTTATATTTTTCATTCACATCCTGATTATCGAGAGCGCTGACGTGTTCAAAAATATTTTTGATAACAGGAAGAGTTTCCACACAAAGAATACTTAGAGGAGAATCAACAGGAAGTCCGTATAATTCGAGCATCTGATTAATTTCACTATTGCTCCAGATAACCGAACCGTATTTCGTCGCATCTTTATTTGCAAATTCAGTTTCAGTCAGCTTGTATGCACCTTTGTAGTTTCCGTATTCAAGTTCATCTTTCCAGTTTTTAATATTAATGTATTTTAATTTGCTTCTCTCTTTAGCTGTATAAAGAAGAATCGGATTAATTTGTTTGTCATGCTCTACCTTTACCCGCCAGTCTAATTTTTTTTCATACAACAGAATATTCCTGTAATCTTTATTATCAGCCTGCTTCACCTGCGCATAAAGTAATGCCCAAATTTCAGTCCTCGGCGGATCCGAAGTAACGTTCTTTCCTTTATAAACAGAGGCGGCATATGGTGCGGTCACATATAATTTTTCTTCATCACGATTTACAACGCATGTAAGAGTTGGCGCAGGATGCTGAATGCCTGTCGCACGCAATGCCCTGCCGTAGCGGCCCTGTGCCGTGCTCCATATTTTTGAATGCCCGGCTCTGAATTCATATGTAAAGAATCCGAACAGCTCATCCGATTCTTCAAAAAGTCCCGGAGGTATAGGAAGAAGATAATGAACATCGGAATCAAGCGACTTTTCCATCGGCTGCATTGCATCAATGCCTGCTTCATCATCCGGCTGTCCGGGAGTAACAATGCGAATATATTCAGGGTCTATCGGCAGAGAAGGTTCATCAGGCGGCGCTAGTAATTCCGGATTATTATTGCTGAGTAACTGATCCGGAGCATAGGCAAGTACTCTTGCAAAATAAATATCATCCGGATCTTTAACCGGTTCTTGAAACTCGATCCATAAATACCGGCTTCGCGGCTCTGTCGAAGAATACTTTTCATTTCGTTCGTAAGGTGATAATGCAATTCCTGCAGATGCAATTTTCGGAACCTGCGCCGGATTAATCGTCACCGGCAATTCCAAAGAAAGCGTTACAGGATTGTCCTTTGTAATCGTAGCATGATCAGTCTTGAATTTAGTTTCGATAGTATATTCTAATTCAATAAGATCAGTAAACCTGGTCTCACCAGCATTTGGAGCGGACTGCTTCAATAAATTTTTTGGTTCCGCTGCATCAATAAAAATTATAGTGGTCCTTTCCCTGTTCGGATTTTGCAGAGCGTCTATTGAAATTGTCTTCTTTAATTCGATATCCCCGACTTCAAGAATTTCTGTTTCCGTAACAATATCATCTTTCTTAAATCTTTTCTTCCTGTTAATGACGAAGCTCCTGTCTTCAATTGCATCCCACGTCCAGTCTCTGTGTATCTCAAGTGTAATACAGCAAAGCCAGTGATTCATCAAATCAGCTTTACTCGCAAACGTAATGGAAGAATGATCCGGCGATAGCGTATGCCTGATTCTGTTTGAACAACCGAATTGCACACGCTCTCCTTTTTTTCCAAGCAGTGTCAGTCCGTT
>JBBRTN010000155.1:0-5319 GCA_038244395.1 Ignavibacteria bacterium | reverse complement strand
AGTTCATCATCTCTTTCCTTGATTAAGTCTCTTTGTAGAAATCTTCGAAGTAATCAAAATACAGTAATATTTTTCTCCGAGTTCTATTTTGTCACAAACATAAGTTACCTGAACAGACAACCAATTACAAGCATGTTGAAAAAATTGTTCAAGAATCTTTACTGCTGTGAAAAATAATATCCGGGAATAATATAGAAATTTTTCTATTAGCTATTTAAAACCTACTCTGTCCAAAACGTTGCATCTTTAACTTTGAGTTATAAGCTTTCTACTTAATCCGCTGTGGCTGTCCAATAGTTAATTTTGTGCAGGCGTAATCTGCCTGCATCAGGCAGGTTTTATGGTTGCGTTTTTTTTAGCCGGTTTCCGCAGGCATAAAGCCTGCGGTTATTCAAACGATACTTATTGGACAAACCCCAGCTTGGCAAAAGAAAAGTCTCCAGTGGTGATAAATTACCTAAAATTCTTTCGCCATTGATTTAAAACACTTCAAATCTCTTCCAATAAGGTTGACTTTTCGAATTTATAAAAGGTATTATTATTTGTAAATTAAATTTAATTCAATTAATTGTTTTACTTTTAAAAAATATGAAAAATGCCGGGATGAAAAGGCCATCCAAATAAATTTTATTAATTATGAAAACACAGACAGAACAAAAGCAGACAATTTCTTCAAACGGAAGTTTGATCAAGGCAAACGCCAAAAGCAACGGTTACAAATCAAACGGAGCTTTGAAAAAATCTCAATGGAATTATTCCAAATCGATCGAAGACCCGAAGCATATTAAATTAAAATCAGAATATGATTTGTTCATAGGTGGAAAATGGATTAAGTCAAAAAAATATTTTGATACAATAAATCCGTCCAATGAAGAAGTAATTGCAAAAGCAGCCTACGCTTCAAATGAAGATGTAAATAAAGCTGTCAATGCTGCAGAAAGAGCTTATGACAAAGTCTGGAGTAAAATGTCTCCAAGGGAAAGGGGGAAATATATTTTCCGGATTGCAAGAATACTCCAGGAAAAAGCAAGGGAGTTTTCAATTATTGAATCAATGGACGGAGGCAAGCCTATTAAGGAATCAAAGACAGTCGATATCCCGCTGGCCCTTGCGCATTTTTTTTATTACGCCGGCTGGGCTGATAAACTAGGACTTGCATTTGCAGGAAGGAAAGTTTCCTCCATCGGTGTTGCAGGACAAATTATCCCATGGAATTTTCCTCTGCTCATGGCAGCTTGGAAAATTGCACCTGCGCTTGCCTGTGGTAATACTGTTGTGATCAAGTCTGCTGAAACTACGCCCTTAACATTATACAAGCTTGCTGAAGTCATTGAAGAGGCGGAGCTTCCCGAAGGCGTTGTGAATATAATTTCCGGTGACGGTGCAACGGGAGCAGCGATAGTAAATCATCCGAAGACAAGGAAGATTGCATTTACAGGATCGACGGAAGTCGGAAAGATTATTATGAGACAAATTGCCGGTACTGATAAAAAAGTAACACTTGAGCTGGGAGGTAAGGCTGCAAATATAATTTTTGAAGATGCGCCGATGGATGCTGCGATCGAAGGAATTATAAATGGAATTTATTTTAACCAGGGACATGTCTGCTGTGCCGGATCAAGACTGCTTGTGCAGGAAAGCGTTAAAGATATAGTGATTAAAAAACTTAAACACAGACTCCAGTCACTGAGGGTTGGCGATCCGCTTGATAAGAATACAGATGTCGGAGCAATAAATTCCAAAATGCAGCTTAACAAAATTACTGAGCTTGTGCAAACCGGTATTGACGAAGGAGCTACATTCTATCAGAGCCAATGTGAATTACCGGATAAAGGATACTGGTTCAGACCGACTTTCTTTTCGGATGTTGCACAGTCACATAGAATTGCGAATGAAGAAATTTTCGGTCCGGTATTGTCAATATTAACTTTCCGGACGCCGGCTGAGGCAATTGAAAAAGCAAATAACACCTTTTACGGATTATCAGCAGGAGTATGGACTGATAAAGGTTCGAAGATATTTAAGACTTTAAGTAAACTGAGAGCGGGAATAATATGGTCTAACACATTTAATAAATTCAACCCGGCATCGCCATTCGGCGGGTACAAAGAAAGCGGATTCGGAAGAGAAGGCGGCAGGCATGGGCTTGCGGCATACTTGAAATAAGTTCAAAAAAATTCGATAAATCTCTTAACCCATTGAAAATTTGAGCAACTCAATTATTCGTTTGCTAATTATTTCACATAGAAAAGATATTTACAAAAAATTTCCGAAATGAATTCTCAAAATTATATAATACAAGTAAAAAATCTCGTCAAGAAATACGATGACCTCGAAGCAGTGAAAGATATAAGCTTCGAAGTTTATGAAGGAGAGATCTTCGGTCTGCTTGGTCCAAACGGTGCGGGAAAAACAACAACTCTTGAAATTATGGAGACTCTCCGCGAAAAGACTTCGGGTGAAGTGACATTGGACGGACTTTCAATCGATGAAGATCAGAATGCAATTAAAAAAATAATCGGAGTTCAGCTTCAGTCTGCAGGATTTTATCCTAATTTATATTTATATGAACTCATAGAACTTTTCGGTGGCTTATATAATGTCGAAGTAAATCCTGATGAAATGCTGAAGCTCGTTGATCTTATGGAAAAGAAAAAATCAAAGTATAAAGAACTTTCAGGAGGCCAGAAGCAGAGATTTTCCATATGTACAACTTTGATAAACAGCCCGAGAATAATTTTTCTGGACGAACCAACGACCGGGCTGGATCCGCAGGCAAGAAGAAACCTATGGGAGCTTATAAAAAAAATAAAAGCAAACGGCACAACAATAATGCTGACAACTCATTATATGGATGAAGCCGAAGTACTGTGTGACAGGGTGGGAATAATCGATAACGGAATAATAATAACAATTGATACTCCGGATAACCTGATTGATGATTTAATTAAAACAGGATTTGAGAGGCCAAGGCCCTTAAAAACGGCAACACTTGAAGATGTATTTCTGAATCTGACGGGGAAAGAACTGAGGGAAGACTGAAATCGGATCTTAGAAAGTTGAAACCGTTTAAACGGTTTCAACTCCATCGAGAATAAAAAAAAACTAACGAACAAAATTACTTCGGGCTTAAGGTACGAAACCGTTTAAACGGTTTCACTCAAAATAAAAAAAAATCAGAATTTTAATGAATAAAAATTACAGCCAGCTGAAAGCAATGTTTGCGATTACAAAAGGCAGCCTGCATTCCATTGTGAGGAATCCTTCTGCAGTCGTATTTAATTTAGTCTTTCCTCTGATTTTCATTATCGTATTCGGATTCATCAGCGGCGGCGGATTTAAAATAGATGTAGCAGTAGAGAACGGCTCGGATACAAGCAATGCGGTCTATCAAGGTCTCTCTCAGATTAATTCACTGAACCTGGTAACAAATAAATCACCGGAAGAAATTAATTCAGAACTCGCGAAAGGCAGAATGGATGCAATGATTAACATTACGAAAAATGAAAAAGGTATTCTGCTCATTAACTTAAAGACAACGAAGGCATCTCCGGAGCGGGGCAGTATTTTTAAGATGATGCTGAATGAGATTATTGATAAGGAGAATCTAGCAGTCTCAAAAGCAGAAATGCAAATGACAGAATTAAAAGAAGAAGTCGTTGAAGGAAGAAAGTTTAAAACAATTGATTTTATACTCCCGGGCCAGTTAGGCTTTTCGTTATTAAGCGCAGGAGTCTTTGGGACTGCATTTATTTTTATAAGTCTCAGACAGACACTCGTTATAAAGAGATTTTTTGCAACACCAATAAACAAAGTTTTTATTATTATGGGTGAGTCATTAAGCAGACTGATTTTTTCTATGTTCAGCTCTGTGATTATAATTTCAATTGGTACATTTTTCTTTGGGTTTACACTGACTAACGGCTTTGTGACTTTTATTGATATGATAATAATTTCAATAATTGCATTGATAGTTTTTCTCGGGTTTGGGTTTGTAGTCTCAGGGATCGCAAAAAATGAGAATGCTGTTCCGCCTATAGCAAACCTGGTAACATTGCCTCAGTTTCTTCTTGCGGGAACATTCTTTCCAATATCAAATTTTCCTGCATGGCTGCAGCCGGTCAGCAGGGCATTACCTCTGACCTACCTTAATGAAGCTCTCAGAAAAATATCATTTGAAGGCGCGAGCCTGTTTGATGTCCGGTATGATATTCTGATTTTAATAATATGGGGCGTCGTGATATATGCAATTGCTGTAAAAGTATTCAAGTGGGAATAAACATGATTTGGATTTTGGAGTTACGATTTGGGATTTAAGTTTTTATTAATTCTATTTTGGCTTTTTCAATCCTTCAATACCTGCTTGATTAAAACTATTATGAATATCCAATAATATTTTCTTTGAATATAAATTAGACTTTAGAATTCCGTTATATATTCTCTTCATAATAATTCTGTCAAGTTCTCCTTTAATTTCAATATCCGCAATAATTTCAAGTTTTGATAATTCAACAGAATAATAACCTTCGTCAAAATCTAAAACACATTCTTCATCAAATGGAGAATCATTTCTTGAGAAATAAATTTTATTATGTTCCACTCTTTTACCGCTTTTTTCGAAGTCGGAAATTTTTGTTGTAGTTGTTGAAATATAAGCAAAGATAGGAATTGAAAAGATGCTCGAGATTCCCAAGTGAACAAACCAACGAGGTTTAATTTCTCCTCCTTTTTTAGGATCGGGAAAATTATTCCATTTGAAAACTGTTCCAACTTTAAATTCATGCTTTAGCAATCGCCTCGTAAGTTTTATAATTTTCTTCCTGAACAGTTAACAATTCGCCCCCTTTTTTATAAATATCTTCTTTAAAAGTTAGTGAATAATCAATTATTCCATTTTTATTTTTTTCATAAGTTCTTTTCCATGCCAGTATTTCTTTATGGCTGCAATCACTTATCATATTTGTATCCACATAATTCGATCCGTAAATTTCTATTAATTTATTCATTAGATTGATTTCATAAGGAGAAAAGTAATCTAAATCCGGTTTAGCATTCTGCTTCGCAATGATTTGAATTTTATTATTTCCAATATCAACAAAGTTGACGGAAGAACTATAATAGTTTTTTCTATTATCATAAATTTCTTTTGGAACCGGTCCTCTATCAAATGCAAGATAAGTCAATTCCAGAACCGGCTTCCCAATTTCTTTTAAACTTGTGAAATCAAGAAATGCTAAATATTTATATAGAAATGTTTGAGAGAGATGTTTCTTAGTTTTCTTATGATGCTCTTTTGCAAAAAATAAAATGGCGTTCTCT
>JBBRTN010000154.1:0-5337 GCA_038244395.1 Ignavibacteria bacterium | reverse complement strand
GCATATCTTTTAGTGAACAGCGTTACAACATCTGCATCAAACAATCTTTCTTCTTTAAGCCCTCTCGAATAAGGATTATAGTATACACCCTTGTTAAGCAGTACCTGCATATATTTGTATAGATCCCGTGCATTCGAAAAAAGACCTGCATTGCCTGAAACTCCACCCAGAATTGAAGTTGTCTCGTCATGCACTTCCCCCTGTATCGGTTTCATTCTCCAGTAATCATCTATTTCAGTCGGAAGAATTTTATTCTTCATACTTTCATCCGGAACGAACATTGTAGAATGCATATCCAGAGGAAGGAATATATTTTCTTTGCAATATTCATCGAGACTCTTCCCGGAAATTCTTTCCACTATTACTCCGAGCAGGACTGCATTCAAATCACTGTAAAGAAATTTTGAATTTGTCGGATAGTCAAGTCCTATATTAAAAATTGCATTCATCACATCTTCTTTATTAGTGTATGTCTTGTAAAATGGGACAAAGGCAATGAGTCCTGAATTATGAAGCAGCAAATTTAGTACGGTAATATTTTCTTTCCCGTTATTCGCAAATTCGGGAATGTAGACAGAAACTTTATCATTCAGGTCAAGTTTATGCTCCTGGTATAATTTCATAATTGCCGGTGTTGTCGCGAAAACCTTAGTAAGAGAAGCAAGGTCAAACATGCTTTCGTCCGTTACTACATTTGAAAAATCATCATAAGTGAAATTGCCAAAAGACTTGTTGTAAAGTATATCCTTATCATTTCCGATGAGAACCTGAGCTCCCGGAAAAGCGTGATTGATAATTCCCTGTGATACAATATTATCTACAGCTGAGAAGTCATATGCAAATGTATTACTGCACATGACAATAACAAAAATTATAATTAAACCGCTTTTTTTCATAGTGACGCAAATATACCCAATTTAAAAACCTTGTTCAATTTACTATTAAGGGGACTTATAAATTTAAAACTTTTTGTGTATCAGGATTAGGCTAATAAGAATTATAAAGTTGTGGCAACTCAAAGACATACTGAAGTTAGCACAAAAAAAAACCCTGCTCAAATAAATGAGCAAGGTTCTCTACTACAATGATGGAACTGATTATTTTACAAGAAGCATCTTCTTCGTATCAGAAAATTTATTCTGTCCGTTTAAATCTAATTTATAATAATAAACTCCGCTCGCTAACTGGGATGCATTGAAGTCAACCGAATAATATCCTGCCTGCAGATTTCCATTTACAAGCTTCGATACTTCTTTTCCTAATGCATCATAGATTACGAGTGTTACATTTCCGTTCGAAGGAATCGAGTAATCAATCTTGGTTACAGGATTAAACGGGTTCGGATAATTCTGGACTAACTCAAATTTTGTAGGAACTCCAACGATCACTTCATTAGAAAGATTATAATATTTAAAGTTGCCGTTGAAATCAATTTGTTTTAATCTGTAACTGTAATTTCCTGTTCCCAGTCTTCTCTCTGTAAATGAATAAGACTTCTGTGACTTTGTTGTTCCGCTTCCTTCTACAAATCCAATTTTTGACCATTCATTTGCTGAAACTAATTTTTCTATATCAAATCCTGAATTATTTTCTTCACCGTTCGTGACCCAGTTAAGAGTTACGTTTCTTCCCGACAATGTAGAAGAGAATGAACTTAACTCAACAGGCAAAGGTGAATCAACCCGATAATTTAAAGTAACTTCTGTCGTGCATGGCGGCGTCGCATCGTCAAAGGCTTTAAGCATTACCTGGTGCTGACCGAGCTGTGTTGCATCAGGGCAGAAGTTTAAAATAATCTGCGCTGTATTTCCCGGAGTGGCTGTAGCAATAAAATTAGCCAGCCCGCCTGTCTCGGCAATAATATTAGTTGTCTGACCGGCTTCAGGGCTTGAGAATGTTATTGTATCGGTTCTGCATGTCAGCGCATTTACAGTCATCGGCTGTAATGGAAGCGGACCCGCTACCGGACAAGTATTTCCAACCGGAGGAGGAATCGTGCCGTGTGTATCTGTATATCCGTCGTTTGGCTCTGCCATGTAAGGAAACGATGTACCGAATTCTTTATCATTTCTCTGAACGGCATCTCCGAGCTGTGAATTTATTCCTGTACTGAACGGAGGTCCAAGCAATACGCCGGCTACTACTCTCAATGAAATATCAATCACGTCATCCTTTAATCTTCTTCCGTTAGGAAAACCTGCAACATCACCTGCGATGACGCCAAGCCTGTTTTCACTTGCAAAAGGAACCGGCGCAATTCCGAGATTAATTCTTAATTGCTCCGAAGGCGTAGCTAAATCCTGAGGTCTTTGATTTAATCCCGGAACTCCTGTTAAGAATACCGCGACTAAATCCGTCCTGTTAGATGTAGGAATATCATCTGTGACAGGATATAAAGCATTTATAATTCCCGCAAGCTCGGGATTTAAAACATAGCTTAAAAATTGCGCATCGTTAACCGGCTCAGAAGCATTCCATTTATCTTTCTGACTCAGCGGAAGAACTACTTCATTTACGAGAGGCATTCCGAGTCTTGAAACATAAACCCAGTTGCCTGTGCCGTTTCTTGTTCCGTCATTACTGATAACCGTAGTAGTCTTTCTGCTTGCTGTTGCCCAGACTCCGACGATTGCGTTTGAATCACTTGCAGGAGGATTCGGGCTTCCGTTTCTCGTTACCTGTGCGATAGGAACTTTGATACAGATTGAATGAACATTAAATCCTGCCAAAGCATCTTTACCGCCTCCGGCATTTCCCGGCGCACCCGGTCTGATTTTTAATAAATCAAATGCAGCTCCGAGGTCAACGAAGAAAGCGTCGTCAGTCGGTCCGCAAAAAACTTTGCCCCCGCTCGAAGGAAGATCTTTTATGCCTTCCTGCATCAGCGCAGAATAATTAGACATAGAAGGAGGTCCGGCATAGTTTGGATCGTTGTGACCCGGTCCGCCTACATAGCATGGCGGTACAGGAAGCGGAGAGGAAGTCCAGTCTGTTACTCCGTCAACAACTCTTTTGACAATGTAAGATTGCTTTACATTCAGGTCAGGATCACTGAGACTCGTTACATCACCTGTATTGTAAAGAAATGTATTTCCGTTTCCGACAGCATCAGTAAATTCAAACTGATAACTTATGTGATCAATTCTGTCACCTACGTTATCAATTTTTATTTCATACAAAACATCTGTTCCGAATTTATGAAAATTCGGTCCGCCTGCCGGTTCCTCAAGAGGATTATAGCTGGCTATGATACATAGCATGCCCGGGTCATCAGCCGGCCTGAATGCATACACATCAGTATTATCGGCTACCGGGTCTGTAGAAATAATTGGCGCTTCACGATGGCTTGATGCAGTCGTGAATTGCGAAGTCGAGATCAGCGCAGCTCCGATCAACAATATCGCTAGTGCAGTAAAGACATAAAGTTTTTTACGCATTTTTTTTCCTTTTCCTTTAGTTTGTAAATATTGTGAATTATATTTTGGTTTCAATTAGTAACGTCAAATTTTAGAAATCGGATTTATAAAGAAAGCTTTTTTTATATGCTAAATAAATCAGAGTCCTATACTCGTTGTCCTGCGTCAATTTTCCCTCTTGCAAAGGACATCAACCACTGACTTTGCAAAAGTTTTCTGAAGTTTTTGTAATCACCGGTAAATCTTGGAATAGAGGATGCTTTATAAGGCAAGATAAGTTTGGGTTTTCGGCTTAAATTTTTTCTTCAGTTCTTGTAGGGTCAGAATTTTCAATTAAGTAATACAAAAAACCCTGCTCAAAAAAATCTGAACAGGGTTTGAAAGAAAAATAATTTTTTGAAATTTTACATTTTCAGAAGTTTGAATGCATGAGCCCACTTGTTATTGATAAATCCCGGAATGCACCATAGAATACAAAGCGGTTCGATTGCTCTTGCCGATTCGGCTTCTCCCATGTCTTCGTATTCCCAGCCGAATTTTTCAAGAATGCCTTCGGTTTCTTTTTTTGCATCGCTGTTATTTCCGCAAATAAACATTGTCGGCTTTCCTCCGGGAAATTGCGGATCAACCATGAAAGCGTTTCCCACACAGCTGAAACATTTTACGAAATTTGCTTCAGGAACAAGCCGCTGAAGTTTCTCCATCAAAGAATCATTCAGGTCGGTAAAATATTTTATGACGCCTTTTTCAGGCGGGTCGTCCGAGATCGGATTAGTAGTGTCAATAATCGTTTTGCCTTTTAGATTTTTAACGCCTGCTAACTTAAGAACATCTTCGGCGGCGCTTCCCTTGCATGCCAGTACTATTGTCTCAGCCCATTCGGCAACTGTTATAAAATTACCTACATTTGCTTTGTCTGTGTAATCAACAAACTTCGCCAGGTCCCTCGTCCCGAGCATTACTTCGTATCCGTTTTTCCTGAACCCGGCGGCAAGTGCTTTTGCCACCACTCCTGAACCCAGTATGCCGATTTTATTATTCATTTTATTTACCCCAGTTATTAATTTAAAATTTTAAATATTAAAAATACTTTTCATTTCCAATAAATTTCTGATTAGTTTTTTTGAAAATTTATTTTAAAAAAGTTCTTTCGTCTTTTTCGGGATAACTTATATCCGGAAAATAAAAATCCAAGCAGCAATACAGCAGGCAGTTCAATACCGAATATCCCGCATGCTTTGGATTTTGTTTTTACCGAAGCTGTCATTTCTATATCTTCATTAAGGTCAGCTACAGTTTTATTCCAGGTTACTGAGTTTCCTTTTCTATCGCCGTTAGTGGAAGTTACTTCACCGGGGAAATCAAATTTATATTCGAGTTTGTATTCGCCTGCTCCGGGACTATTGGAAGCTGCCGTATCTTTTGCAATTATATATTTGAAATCCATCCCGCTTCCGGATTTTGTCCAGCTTGCTCTTACTTTGGAAAAACCTTCCGCCTGCGTGAGCTTGTTGATGTCACTAAAATTTATATTTATTCTTACATGAGTTGATGAATCGGTTTCAAGGTTGTCTATTGTAATGCCCGTGACATCAGAGTTTGCAGATGTAAAATTTTCCTTTGCCTTATCTTCGGAAAAACTGAATCCACCGACTTCATCTCCCATTGATAAATTAGTAGACTTCGTCCAGTAATGAAGTATGATTGTTCCCGAGCCGTTTTCGTTTATTGCCGTGACCTGCTCAATGTTAACGCACGAGCTAAAGAAAATTAAAAGAGAAATTAAGACTGCTGAGAAAAGTCTTAAGCGTTTTACTGTCAACATTGTTTTGAATGATAGAAAAAACTCTTTGGAAAATTTAAAAGGAGCAATGAAAAAACTCTGGGGAATAGAACCGAATTTATTTTTCATTTAAATTAT
>JBBRTN010000153.1:0-5343 GCA_038244395.1 Ignavibacteria bacterium | reverse complement strand
TATTTTTAAATACTATAATTTCTTTGCTCAAACATTTGCAAATAGTCTGTCTCTATTAGGGTTTAAAGCCAATTTAGGGACTTTAAATGTAATTTTACCGGTTGGTATATCATTTTATACTTTTCATGGATTGTCCTATGTCATTGACCTGTATAATGACAAAATTGAGCCGGAAAGAAATTTTATTAACTATTCCCTTTTCGTCAGTTTTTTTCCTTTGCTTGTTGCCGGACCAATAGAAAGAGCAACACACCTGCTTCCGCAGATAATAAAAAAAAGAAAGTTTGAATATTCAAAAGCGATTGACGGTCTGCGACAGATACTCTGGGGATTATTTAAAAAAATTGTAATAGCAGACAACTGCGCTGAATATGCAAATACAATTTTCAATAACTCAGCTGACTATTCCGGCAGTACGCTCGTTATCGGAGCAATTTTTTTTACGTTCCAGATTTATTGCGATTTTTCAGGATACTCGGATATTGCTTTGGGAACTGCCCGGCTTTTTGGAATTGAACTCTTACGCAATTTTGCTTTTCCGTATTTCTCACGCAACATTGCAGAGTTCTGGAGACGCTGGCATATCTCACTTTCGTCGTGGTTCAGAGACTATCTTTACATCCCGCTTGGAGGAAGTAAAGGTAAGACGTGGATGAAAGTCAGAAATATTTTTGTAATTTTTGTTGTAAGCGGTTTTTGGCACGGAGCTAACTGGACGTTTATTATCTGGGGACTTCTTAATGCTCTCTACATTCTGCCGTCCGTAATTTTTACAACAAACCGCAACTACCTGGATATTGTGGCAAAAGGAAAATACCTGCCGACAGTAAAGGAATTTCTTTTCATGGGAATTACATTTGCTGCAACTGTCTTTGCATGGATTTTCTTCAGGGCAGAAAACATCGGACATGCTTTCAGTATTATTTCTAAAATATTTTCTCCGAGTCTTTTTAAAGTACCGTATTTTCTCAGGATTACTTTTTCTTATCCTACTGTTATTCTTACTATTATCTTCATTATTATTGAGTGGTTTGGAAGGGAGCAGCAGTATGCAATTGCAAATATGTTTTTTGACAAGCCCCGGATATTTCGTCTTGGATTTTATTATTTAATTATTTTACTGATAGTTATTTTTGCGGGCTCTAACCAGCAGTTCATTTATTTTCAATTCTGACATGAAGTTATTTATTATAAAGACAGGCAGATTTTTACTTGTATTGGTAATTCCTTTTCTGCTGATATTAATTACTTATCTGTACTTTGATCCGTTCCAGGTGGTTTATAATTATCCGTCTTACTACACTTCAGGTGAACCGAGATATGTGACTTTGAATGAAGATTACGTTTCAATGGAAACTTTCTTAAATAATTATCCTGCTTATAAATATGATTCCTTCATATTTGGAAATTCACGATCGCGTTTTTATGAAATGGATGACTGGTCTAAATACATTGGCTCTGATAAATGTTTCCACTTTGATGCATCTGCGGAATCTCTATATGGTATCTACAGGAAAATTGATTTTCTGAATGAAAGACATATTGAAATAAAGAACGCGCTGGTAATACTTGATTACTCCACACTCCGGGAAACAAATAATTCTAACGGTCACTTATTCATTAAGCATCCTTTATTATCCGGTCAAAACAGATTTGATTTTCAGCTCGAATTCTTTAAGACTTATTGTTCGTTCAGCTTTTTCCCGGAATATCTGGATTTTAAAATTTCGGGACATATTAAAGAGTATATGAAAACAAGTCATTTGCTTGATGATACACCTACCGAATACAACCTAAAGTACAATGAAATGAATTGGCAAGTCTTTGAAAATATGATTAAAGAAAATCCGGACAAATATTACAATGAGGAAAAAATGAAACGGTTTTACAGACGTGACAGCGTTCAGAATTTTTCACCGCAGGTGATTAAGAAAACTCAGCTCTCCATGCTTAATAGTATCAGAAAAATTTTCAATGAACAGCATACCGATTATAAAATAATAATTAATCCGCTGTATGACCAGCTTAAGCTGAATATAAATGATGTGGAAGCGTTGGATAATATTTTCGGTGCAGAAAATGTTTTTGATTTCTCGGGAATTAATTCTATTACTTCAGACTATCATAATTATTATGAAGAATCTCATTATCGTCCGGAAATTGGGAGCGAGATTATGAATTTAATTTACCGGGGAAAGTGATAAGTAGCTTTGCAGAATTTTCTGATTGAGAATTTTATAAATCGCTGAAATTCTCAAGTCCTATTATTTTATCAGTGGTTTCCCGTCTTGCAGTAAGCATGATGACGGGTATTTGATTTGTCTTCCTTAATTCTTTTAATGTTTCGAATCCATCCATATCGGGAAGCATGAAATTAAGTGCTACCAGGTCGAATTCATTCTTCATGTGCTTAAGAGCATTCAAAGGATTGTCAAATGCCTGTGACTCAAGACTGTATTTATAAAGGTAATCTTTTAAAAGTTCAGTAAGCTTTGTATCGTCGTCAATTAAAAGTATTTTTCATCTCAAAAAAACCCCTGTTTAAAAAACAAGGGGCATAAAACCCCTTGTAAAAAAATCAATGATTATGTCTGACACCGGTTAATCCTTACTATTGCTGTCTTTATTTTTATTATTGTCTTTGTCAGGACCGTCTCCTCTGTGTCCGAATTTATCATGAAATTTATCCTTCATCTCTTTCATATTTTCCACTGCCTTGGTTCGCTGCTCGGGTGTTAACATGTTATGAAATTCTACGATCTTGTCCATAATAAACTCTTTCATTTCCCCGGCATTCTGATCCTTCTTTTTTGACAGTTCCAATAATTGATTTTTGTCAAGATTATCTTTTTTAAATTCATTTGCAAATTCATCCATAATTCCGTCCCTGTCAGACTTCTTTGATTCCATTTTCTCCTTTATCTCACCTTTAATCTTATCAAGCTGCGCTTTTTGATTATCCGTAAGATTAAGATTTTCGGTTAACCTTCCAAAGATAAACCCTTCAGGATCGTCTCCGAATTTTTTCTTCGCCGATACAATTCCGCAAACTGCTGTTAACAGAAATGCAAATACTATTATTGGGATGATAAATTTTAACTTTCTTGTTCTTTTGTTCTTCGGATTTATTTCTTCGGGGAGAGTATTTCCGGGTTGTGCAGTTTCAGTGTTATTCATTTTAAATCTCCTTTCCGTCAGTGACGGTTTTATATTTAACTCAGTGCAAATATACGGAGAGTATCTTTCTTAGATGTGACTGCGGTGTAAATTATTGTAACAAAAAATATAGTTGCGGGAAAAATAATTCAGATTTTATAAAGATTTTAATGAGTAAAAATCACTCCGAAGCCAAGCTGAAAACCGCCAACATTGTTGATAGTGTTATAATCAACACTTTGAACTCCGCCACCTATTATCGGGATATTGTAGTAATTAAGATTAACGTTCATAGTAACACTGTTGCTTTGTCTGAAGTTTACTCCGATCCCTGCATATCCTCCAATACCAAAATGTGTTGTCATATAATTAAGCGCATTAAAGAAACTTAAATTGTAAGGATTTGTGAGTATTAGAGCGGGGGATATTCCTATGTTTAATACCGGGGCAAAGTCTCCTTCAATCTGTCCTTTAAACAGTAGCTGCTTTATACCTATACTCAGAGGAATCATAAATATCCTGTTAATTTTACCGTATGTCACGGAATTTCCCAGAGCATCATATCGGTTAAGCTCTCTTGTGTCAGTAACACCCGAGAATGCAAGGTTGAAGTTTAAATCAGTAGAACGTCCCAAAGGCGCAAAGACTCCTATCGAAGGACCGAATCCGTTTTCTGCATAATTAAAACCAAAGCCCCATACATTGCGGGGTTCAATTTTTTTATATTTGATTTTAGTTTGGGAAAAGGACTGGCTATGAGAAGCAAATAATACAAATAATATTAGGATCGCCGAAATTATTTTACTCTTCATAATAGTTGTATTTGTTTATTGTTTAAAGAAAGTTAATTAATTAATTTTTCATTTAAAATTCTAAACAAGCTTGACACCTAAAAGATTTACCAAAATAAAAGAAGTCGTAGAGAAAAGGCAAAAAAATTTTACAATAGTTCTGGAGAACATACATGACCGGCATAATGTAAGCGCAATACTCAGAAGCGCGGATGCAGTGGGGATTGATAAAATTCATTTGATTTATAATACAAATAAATTTCCAAAGATAGGTAAGACATCTTCCGGAAGCGCAAAAAAGTGGATTGAGCTCGTTAAATTTGATAATGCCGGAGAATGTCTGAGAAACCTGAAGAAGGAGAAATATAAAATTTATTCGACCGATATATCCGGTATTAAAATGAATAAATCACTTTATGAACTGGACCTGACAAAAAGAGTTGCGCTTGTTTTTGGAAATGAGCATACAGGAGTTTCCGATGAAGTAAAACAATTTTCTGATTTAAACTTTGTAATACCGATGTACGGGATGATTCCTTCCCTTAATGTCTCTGTTGCAGTTGCGGTCAGTCTTTATGAGGGTTTAAGGCAGAGAGAAAAAAAAGGTAAATATCAGAAAAGCAATGTAACGAAAAAAGAGCTTAAAGAAAAATTAAATTATTATTTACAAAAATAAAATTATCCGATGCTCCCCGATTATTTATCAAAAGAACTTAAGCTTAAGAACCTGAACAATTTTTTACTTATATCAGGACCCTGTGTTGTCGAATCAAAATCTATCGTATTTAAAACCTGCGAAGTGCTTAAGAAAATTACTGACAGGCTGAAAATTCCGTTTATCTTTAAATCCTCATATATCAAAGCGAACCGGACTTCCCCGGCTTCTTTCAGGACAATTGGCATAGATAAAGCTCTTACTATTTTATCAGATCTAAAAAAAGAATTTAATGTACCTGTGCTGACCGATGTTCATTCGGAAATAGAAGTTGAAATTGCCGCTGAAGTAGCAGATGTATTGCAGATACCTGCATTCCTTTCGAGACAGACTGACTTGCTCGAAACTGCGGGAGAGAGCGGCCGGGTTATAAACATAAAGAAGGGACAGTTTCTCGCCCCGCAGGATATGAAGTATCAGGCGGAGAAAGTCGCAGCAACAGGAAATAATAAAATATTTTTAACTGAACGCGGAACTACGTTCGGTTATAATAATTTAGTAGTCGATATGCGGAGTCTTGTGATAATGAAGAAGTTTGGATATCCTGTAATTTTCGATGCAACACATTCTATTCAGATGCCGTCCGCAGATAGCGGAGTCAGCGGCGGAAACCCCGAATTCATCTTACCTATGTCACGGGCTGCAGCTGCAGCAGGAGTTGACGGATTTTTTATAGAAACT
>JBBRTN010000152.1:0-5360 GCA_038244395.1 Ignavibacteria bacterium | reverse complement strand
TGATTATGCAATTGATCTTGCAATAGATAAAACCGGAAATTTATATCTTACCGGAGAAAGCACCGGACATTCATACGACTTTGCCACCGTGAAATATTCTCCGCTGAAGACAGGCATTTCAAATTCATTATCAAATCCTGAATATTACAATCTTGAACAGAATTATCCCAACCCATTCAACCCAAAAACAATTATCAGTTATCAATTATCAAAGATCAATTTTGTTAAATTGAAAGTTTTTGATATTCTTGGAAATGAATTTGCAACATTAGTAAATCAAAAACAAAATCCTGGAAGTTATGAAGTAGAATTCGATGGAAGTAATTTTGCAAGCGGGATATATTACTATAGAAT
The DNA here is from genome assembly GCA_038244395.1 of Ignavibacteria bacterium. GTDB lineage: Bacteria > Bacteroidota > Ignavibacteria > Tepidaquicellales > Tepidaquicellaceae > JAGPCH01. The sequence continues at coordinate 5,006 of JBBRTN010000152.1, read as the reverse complement.
TGAATCAGGCAGCTTCGTTCAGACAAAAAAGATGTTGCTGATAAAGTAAATTGGAATTTGCTTACAAAAAAATAACTTCTAAATTAAGACGAGCAACGGCGGGGATGGTAATATATTTTCTTTCATTCCCCACACGCTCTTAGTGGGAATCCAAGGACTTCAAATTCACTTACAATCTAAATTAAAATATTAATTATCTTTAAACACAAGAGATAATATCCTCAATAACATTTGAACCGCTTAGTCTTGCTTAGTCTTGCTTAGTCTTGCTTAGTCTTGCTTTCGTCAATACATTAAATATTAAATTGAATTACTCTTTTCCATAAAGTAATTTTGTATATGAGATTATTAATAAAGTATCTAAAAAAATTCAAAAAATTCGTCATTCTTGCATTAGTTCTTGCAGCTATTAATCAGGTCTTCTCGCTTCTGGATCCGGCGATCTTCAGACATGTGATAGACGATTACGCAACGAAGTACAAAGAATATACAACCTCGGAATTTTTCAAAGGCGTAGGATTTCTTCTTATGCTTGCAGTCGGCGCAGCTTTGATTTCGAGAGTAGCCAAGAATTTCCAGGATTATTTTATAAATGTTATCACACAAAGACTCGGTGCGCAAATTTATTCCGACGGTATCAGCCACTCACTGAAACTTCCCTATTCTGTATTTGAAGACCAGCGAAGCGGCCAGACTCTGGGCATTCTTCAAAAGGTAAGAGCCGATTCGGAAAAATTAATTTCAGCCGGAGTTAACATTCTTTTCACATCAATTGTCGGAATTATTTTTGTTGGAATTTACGCTTTCTCAGTTCACTGGATTATAGCGCCGATTTATTTATGCGCAATACCTATAATCGGATGGCTTAGCTCTACACTCGGTAAAAAAATAAAAACAATTCAGAAAACAATTGTCGCCGAGACAACAGGACTCGCCGGCTCTACAACTGAATCTCTCAGAAACATTGAGCTTGTGAAGAGTCTCGGACTTTCCCAGCAGGAAATTGAGCGGCTGAATAATACAACGGATAAAATACTGCAGCTCGAACTCCAGAAAGTAAAATATATCAGAAGCCTGAGTTTCATACAGGGAACTATTGTCAACCTTCTGCGCACCGGGATTCTGCTTGTTATGATGTATCTGATTTTTACACAGCAGATTACGACAGGACAGTTCTTCACACTGTTTATTTATTCATTTTATATTTTCGGTCCGCTGCAGGAGCTTGGGAATATAATTAATATTTACCGTGAGGCTGAAGTTTCTCTCGGAAAGTTTCAGGAAATTATGAATATTCCGGTAGACCCAATGCCTCTGAATCCGATAAAGATTGATCAGATAGAGACTCTGGAATTTGATGATATTACTTTCAGGCATAAGTCATCTACGTCAAATGCTTTGACGGGAATTTCATTCCACACTGAGACAGGCAATACTGTTGCGTTTGTCGGACCTTCGGGCTCCGGTAAAACAACTCTTGTAAAATTATTACTCGGACTTTACAGACCTCTTGAAGGAAATATTTTATACAACTCCATTCCTTTTGATAAAGTAGATCTTAACAGCTTAAGGGAAAAAATCGGATTCGTCTCGCAGGACACACAGCTTTTTTCAGGAACAATAAGAGAAAATCTTTTATTCGTTAATCCTAAAGCTACGGACGAAGATTGCTATGAAGTCCTGCACAAAGCAGCTTGTCAGACTTTACTTGAAAGAGCAGACAAAGGACTTGACACTGTTATCGGTGAAGGCGGAGTTAAAGTTTCCGGCGGTGAAAAACAGCGCCTGTCAATTGCCAGAGCGCTCTTAAGAAAACCGAATCTTATGATTTTTGATGAGGCAACATCCGCCCTTGATTCAATTACCGAAGAAGGAATAAATAAAACCATCAGGAAAATCTCATCCGAAGGAAATCATATAACAGTGATGATTGCTCACAGGCTATCTACTATTATGCATGCCGACATTATTTATGTTCTCGAAAGAGGAGTTATTATCGAATCAGGAAAACATGCAGAACTTCTAGAGATCAAAGGATTGTATTATGCAATGTGGAGACAGCAGATTGGCGAGAGAGACAGTATTATTAAAAATAATTTATTACAGACAGAGAAAAATCTTAATTAACAATTTTTACTCCTATAATTTATTTAATTTATTAACTAACATTTCTTTCTTCTTCGAAATCTTTTCTGAGAGTTGTGTCTTCTTTCATTTCTTTTCCTAAAAAGAAAGAAAGGATAGTCCTGATAAGGACGCTCACACCTAATATGGTAAGATCCTGAAGCGTATTCTCTACGATCGTCCTTATTACATCTGCTGCTATTAAGAAATCCAGCCCTAACAAAAGATAGTAACTGAAATTAATTTTTATCGTGTTCAGTTTCTTAAATGAAAACCTGCCTCTTACTCTGCTGAGTTCATTCTGAACGAATTTCAGCATAGCCAGTATTGAACCGTATGAAATAACAACCATGCTCAGTACACTTATGCAGAAGGCGAAGTCTTCAATAAATTGTGTCATAAAAAAATAAAGGTTATACTAAAATTATGGGGCGAAGATTTTTGAGTAAATTAATATTCTTCTTTTAAATCTACAATGTTTAAATAATCATTTCTGCCGGCTGCCGTTCTTCTTATGTTTTCAATAACCTCATCCCACCTGCTCAAATCATCAAACGGCGAGGCTGCACGGTGAGGCGACATTACAACATTCTTCAGATTATGAAACGGGAATTTAAACGGATATTCCTTTCCCGCTTTATTTTTTTTCGGACTATAGTTATACCACACATCCAGTGCGGCTCCGCCGATGATATTTTTTTTAAGAGCATCGTAAAGACTCTCTTCATCAACTATTACTCCTCTTGCCACATTTATCAGCAAAGAATTTTTACCAAGCATCTTCAGGTCCTTTTTCCTAATCAGTCCTTCAGTCCTGGACGTGTGAGGAATGGCTATAATCAAAATATCAATCGCTTTAAGGAATTTCTGCAAATCATTTTCCCCGTATTTGTAAATACTGTTTCCAAAATCATCTATCTTTACCTTACTCCTGATATATCTTTTCAGAATATGAAATTCATTTTCAAATCCGGATAGAAATCTGTGAACATATTTATTTATTGCTCCGTAACCAAGGAGCCCGATTTTTTTATTTCTCAGCTGAACGGATGCGCTGAATATATCCCTGTCATCACTGGTTCTCCAGACTCCTTCTTTCATCCCTTCATGGTGAATAACAATTCTGTTCATCAGCGCCAGCAGCATTGCGACAGTATGCTGTGCAACGGCATAAGCATGCCCGTGGCCATTTACAAGCGTGACATTTTTTATTTTACTAATTTCCCTGAAGTTTTCTATCTGATGTTTAATTCCTGTCCCCGGATTTATGAACAGCTTCAGCTTCACGGCTGACTGAAGTAATTCTTTTGACGGTCTCCAGCCGATAATCACATCAGCATTCTTTCCAAGCTTCAGAATATTTTCGGGGGATAAAATTTTCGGAAAAATGAGATTGATATTTTTTTCTTTGGCAAATATTTTCTTAAAATGATTCTTTAGCGCCGGATCGTTTTCCCAGATAAACAGAACTTTTATTTTATCCGGACTTTGTTTCTTATGCACAGTCATACTTTTAATTTTATAAAAGTATGCAAATTAAAATCTTCATTACATTCTTAAAAAAGACTAACCACAAAGTGAATCCCAACAAAAAATATTTATAAACCTTTGTGATCTTTGTGTTCCCTTTGTGTCCCTTTGTGGTTAAATAAAAATTACCTGAAAAGCTAAACACAAAGTTCACAAAGAAGGCACAAAGAACACAAAGATATCAATGGATGAAATTGAATTGAATAAAATAGAATAAACCTTTGTGATCTTTGTGTTCCCTTTGTGTCCTTTGTGGTTAAAAAAAGATAACGCCCAGCGCTATTTTATTAACTGCATTTTTTTTGTTTCAATAGTTTCTCCATCTAATGAAATCTGATAAAAATAAATTCCTGACGAAAAATCCGAAGCATCCCATTCAGCTGAATGCTCTCCGGCGTTTTGTTTTTCATTAACGAGAATTGCGGCTTCTCTCCCGATTGCATCATAGATTTTCAGAGTTACCTGTTTCCCGGACGGAAGAATGTAACTGATTGAAGTTGATGGATTATACGGATTGGGATAATTTTGATTAAGCTCAAAATTAATTGCAGTTCCTGAATTTGAATTTACACCCGTCAGATTTTCATAAATGAAAACACCGGAGTTACTTGTACCGCAGAACATATTATTTCCACAGAAACTTTATGGTGTTTTGTGAGCAAATTTTTCTAATCTTATAATTATAATCTTATAATAGGATAATAATTAATAATGAAGGAGTGCTTTTTTCTTCGGTAATTTTCAATAAACTTTTTATAAAGAATGAGTTGCGAAGGTTTATTTTAAAAGCATACGATGCAGGAGTTGATTATAATTATAAATATTTCTTACCCTTATATAAAGATTAATATTCTCTGAAGCAAAGTCTTTTTTAAGATATGCCACTTTGATATATATTTTCTCCAATACATTCTCAAGGTCTGAATCCAGGGCTTTTATCGGGTCAAGTCCATCCATCATTTCCTTTGATACTTTCCCGGGTGCAATCAGATCAAAAGGTATCCCGCATGTGATAGCTGCCTTGATCTCAATCACTTCCAGGTTGTTAACTATCTGTATTAATCTCTTATTTTCCAAACGCTTTTCCTTGTCTGAAATTTCTTCAAGAAATTTATTATTGAGTTTCATTTCGGCAAGCAAGGCTCTTTTTATTTTATTTAATGCAACCTTATTTCCGGCAAGGTCCTTGGTCACATCATAAATTTCTTTTATAAAGCTCATTAATTTAATGTATAATTTATTTCACAAAAATATGTCCATATAAATACCTTCTCAAGACAATAATTGAATTTATTGCATAATAAAAAAGCCGGGAGAATTTTCCTCACGGCTTTCGAAAAACATTTTATTTA
>JBBRTN010000151.1:0-5376 GCA_038244395.1 Ignavibacteria bacterium | reverse complement strand
TTTATACATAATAATACTTTATTTTGTATACTTTTAATTCATAAATTTATAAGAATTATATTACGGCTGTGAGTAATTTAACTCTAAACTGATTTAATTTTGCTGTTTATCCGGAATGTAATACGGACTGCCATAAGAGGAAATGTATTACATTTATTAAAAAATTTCTTTGCAAAAAAAAACTAATCTGCACATCTTTGTACAGGAAATTTAAATCATGGCAAGACAGGAGAGAAAGGTTATTGACTGCAGAAGTTTTCCGAATGAGATCGGATGCACTCTGACTATTTCAGGAAACACGAAAGAGGTTTTGCGGGCTGCTCTGAGACATTCAATTGAAGAGCACGGGCACAAAGACACTCCGGAGCTGAGGAAGCAATTAAAATTATTATTAAAGGAAGAAACAAATATAAAGAAATAAAAAAATAAAAAACTAAAAGCCGCTAACTGCGGGGAAAGGAGAAATAAAAAATGATATTAGTCAGAGATATTTTCCACCTTAAATTCGGAAAAGCCAGGGAAGCAAAAGAACTGATAAAAAAGGGAAAGGAAATAACTTCGGACTCCGGCTATAAGCTGGGGAAGACATTGATGGACCTGACAGGTAAGTCTTATACAATGGTACTGGAAACTGAATTTGAAAATCTCGGAGAATTTGAAAAAACTCTGCAGGAAGTCTTTTCACAGAAAGACTGGCAGAAATGGTATCAGCAGATGGTTCCTCTGGTAGACAATGCATCCAGGGAAATTTATACAGTCGTAGATTAGATAAGATTAGATTGTAGTTAGTGTAGTTAGTGTAAAGAGAAAAATAAATTAAAAAAAACTTTAAAAAGAACAAGGAGAGGAGAAATGTCACAGACACAAACAATCAATTCATCACCGCAGATTGATGAAACAAAAATAATGAACTTTCTCGGAAAAGTTGTCGGAGATTTCGGAGCCGCAATGGGTTGTGTCCTGGCTTTAATGGGAGACAAGCTTGGGCTCTACAAAGCCCTGGTAAATTACGGTCCTATGAATTCAGAAGAGCTCGCTAAGAAAACTAAAACCACCGAAAGATATGTGCGTGAATGGCTTATAAATCAGGCAGCCGGCGGATACATAGAATATGAAGCAGCAACAAAAAAATATTTTTTACCTGCTGAGCAGGCAGTCGTACTTGCAGATGAAAACAGTCCATATTTTGTGGGAGGAGGATTTCAGCTTGCTACTTCCCTGATGAAAGCCGAAGAGAGAATCTCGGAATCGTTTAAAAACGGTAAGGGAATGTTATGGGGAGAGCATCATCATGAACTCTTCGAAGGAACTGAAAGGTTTTTTAAGGCAAGCTATATTGGAAATCTGATTCAGAGTTGGATTCCCGCGCTGACCGGTGTGAAGGAAAAATTAGAGAAAGGAATTACAGTTGCCGATATAGGATGCGGTCACGGCGCTTCTACAATTATAATGGCAAATGCATTTCCAAATTCAAAATTTTTTGGATTTGATAATCACGAGCCTTCAATTAAAAGAGCGAATGAAATGGCAAAGGAAGAGGGCTTAAGCGACAGGGTAAAATTTATTCTATCGGACTCTTATTCGTTTCCGGATATCCGGTATGGATTCATAACCTTTTTTGATTGTCTGCATGATATGGGTGACCCTGCTGCTGCGATAAGAAGATGTAAGGAGACTCTCTCAAAAGACGGTACAGTAATGATTGTTGAACCCATGGCAGGCAGAACGGTTGAGGAAAATTTTAATCCGGTTGGAAGAATTTATTCTGCCGCTTCTGTACTGTGCTGCACTCCGAATGCGATAGCCTCGGGCGGACCCGCACTGGGTACGGTTGCAACCGATGATAAACTTCAGGAAGCAGTTAACAAAGGCGGTCTTTCTAAATTCAAACGAGCAGCTGAAAATCCTTTTAACAGAATTTTCGAAGCAAGTGTATAATTTTATTTAATATTATTTTAAATAATTTAAATTATTAATATTAATGGATGCCATTTCTTTTCCAAAGGAATGGCATTTTTTTATCTTAAACATTCATAAAACATTATAAAACATTATAAAACATTCTATTTTCAAATCTAAGTGTTTTCTTAAGTATATTATTCATATTTTACAACCAGTCCCTCGCAAAACCCTATGAGATATGAAACGAATCCTTGAATCTGAGATCAACTCTTGAATAAAGTCTGTTTGAATTATTTTATAAATACTGCAGGATGCGACTTTTAATAATTTAGAGCTAAGGACTTTTAATTGCTTCTGAAATTCGAATATGTCCCATCATATTTCGGATACAAACATATTCTATTTCCTCTTTCTTTTTAAATAACTTATTTAAATAAACAAATAAAATAATATGAAAAAAATATTAATACTTCTTATTCTCCTTTTGAGTTTATCTGATGTTTTCGCACAAAATTATATAATCAAACAGGCATTTGTAAACTATACTTTTGACAGACCAACTGAGATGATTTCCAGCATTGATAAAACAAACAGGTTGTTCGTTCTTCAGCAAAGAGGTATTATCTGGGTATTTAAAAATGATACTGCAATAAACAGTAAAAAAATATTTATAAACCTCACTCAGGTTCAGCAAACCGGCTATGAAGGCGGGTTGATGGCTATGGCTTTTCATCCAAACTTTAAGAGTAACAGGTATTTTTATATTAATTATTCTTTTGACAGTGCTTCTAAATTCTGGACAAGAATCTCAAGGTTTACAGTCAGCGCGTCAAATCCTGACTCCGGACTTAACAGCTCTGAACTTATTCTGCTCACAATATCCCATCCTTACGGAGGACATAAAGGAGGAAAGATACAATTCGGAAATGACGGGTATCTTTATATTGCGGTCGGGGACGGAGGAAGTAATGGTGATCCTCTAGGTAATGGTCAAAGTAAAACTACATTGCTGGGAAAAATTTTAAGAATAGATGTGAATACACCTTCTCCGGGAAAGAGTTATTCTGTTCCTGTTTCAAATCCTTTTTACGGAAATTCCCAGGGATACAAACAGGAAATCTATGCTTACGGTCTGAGGAATCCGTGGAAGTTTAGTTTTGATTATCAGACCGGAAAACTCTGGGCAGGAGATGTGGGGGAATATACATATGAAGAAGTTGACCTGATTGAAAACGGGAAAAATTACGGATGGAATAAAATGGAAGGCTTTCATTGTTATGGAACATGTGACACTACCGGAATGGGATTTACAAGACCGATCTGGGAATTTTACAGGGACCCTGAGCATGCAGTAATAGGGGGCTATGTTTACAGGGGACTTTCGATGCCGAGCCTGTACGGTAAATATATTTACGGAGACTTAAAGGGATATGTATGGGCTATGACATATAATGGCACAGCGGTAACTAGCAATGTTCTGCTGCATGATTATTTCGGATGGGCAATCAGTGCGTTTGGAGCTACTGAAGATAACGAATTATATATTGTAGGATATTATACCGGAGTTTTATACCGGCTGGTAAATAAGACTTCTGTTGTGCTGAATCTGAAAATGCTTGTGGAAGGATTCTATAATAATAACCGTTTGAATATTAAGGATACTGTCCAGGTAAATTTAAGGAATACAGCTTCACCTTATGCAATTGTCAGCAGCTCGAAAACTTTAATTGATTCAATCAGCTTTAAGGGTAATATTAATTTTGAAAATACTGTGGGAGGAAATTATTATTTACAGATCAATCACAGGAATAGTATAGAAACATGGAGTAAGGTGGTAAATCTAAGTAACAATGTTGTTAATAACTTCGATCTCACTTCTGCACAGTCGCAGGCATATGGAAATAATCTTGTCAGAAAAAATAATTTATACTGCATCTACAGCGGGGACGTAAATCAGGACGGGGCTGCGGATATAAACGATGTGGGTCTTGTAGCTAACAACGCATATTTTTATGTCTCGGGATATAAGCCAACCGATTTAAACGGCGATGGTTTTTCAGATGTGTCCGATCAGTCTATTGTTGATAATAATGCATACAGATTTGTAATGAAAATTACACCATAATTTAAATCTGAATCACAAATTCTAAATAAAAGATTTAACATTTCTCCCGGTTGATTTAATATTATCATTAACCGGGTTTTTTATTTATTCTTGTGATGGAAAATTTTTACCGGAGAATTCTCAATCTAAAGTGACTTCATTTCAATACCTGCCCGAAGAAATGTCATAACCGTCAGGGTCACTGATCCCGAATTCCTTTACTCCATATGGCTGAATACAGAGTTCATAATCAATCACAGCTTCATTTGATATAAACTCTTGGTAAAGTGCTTTGGCATCATTCACCCAAAAGTAAGCATTACTTGTGTTCGGTCTGAGTTTCCAGATTGGTACGATCTTTTCAGACTCACAGTTTGCGAGCATAAGATAAAAACCATCACGGCTTAAAATGCAAAATGCCGGCGGCTCACCGAAGAAATTTTCGGGTTTAAAACCACACTTCTCTTTATACCAGTTTACAGAATAGATGACGTCTTTTACAAGAGGGACAGGGGATGATGCGGTAATTTTTGCTTTCATATTTTTAATAAGTTATTTTTTTGATTCAAAGATAAACGGTCAGAAGAATTCAGCAGGTAATTTTTTTCTGAAACCTTTTTGTCTGCCGGAAGTCTTAAAATTAAAAGATATTCTGCTGCTCTTTAATCTTTATTAACCGGTAAAATTAATTCAAATTTAGTATCAAAATTAATAATAATATATTTTAAAAAAGTTTTCTGTAAATTAAAAAAATAAAACTTAAAAAATAAACTCATGAAAAAATATAGTCTGATTACATTCCTGTTGTTGATTTCCTTTGCAGTTACAGTGAAATGCTTTCCGCAGTCTCTTGACATAAGCACAGAGACCTATATTGATAATCTCTTAAATTCAAATTAAAATTAAGGTGTTTTCTCAATAAATTTGTATATTTGCCTCCCTTATAAAAAAATAACATGCTGGTAGTACAATTAAAAGAAGGCGATACTTTAGAAAAAGCGCTTAAAAAATTTAAAAAGAAGTTCGAAAAAACCGGAGTTGTAAAAGAACTGCGTGAACGTCAGAAGTTTACAAAAAAATCAATTCGCACCCGTCAGCAAAAAATTCGTGCTGTGTACAAAAACAAGATCGTTACCGGGCAAATTGAAAGTAAACGATTTATTAAAGGTAAATAAGCGGATAACTATCCCTTAAAAATATATTTAAAGGCTTAATGTGTTTCACCGAATTTTTTGTAACTTCGGTATACATTAAGCCTTATTTTTTATGGGTGGTTGGCACATAGAGGGATTTATCGGGTACATCAGTTCTGAGAAAAGATACTCTGCCAACACGTGTGTTTCTTACCAACACAACCTTCTTGAATTTAC
>JBBRTN010000150.1:0-5377 GCA_038244395.1 Ignavibacteria bacterium | reverse complement strand
CTCTTTTAAATTCACGCCGTTAAAAGCACAATACCAATTTTTATTAAATGTCAGATTTCATATTAGAGGCTGTTAAATGTAAAAAATGCGGGAGCGGGCTTCTCGTAGAAGTGAACGATAATATTGTTTATTGTTCGAGCTGCGGAAGCGGGTTTGAAATTTTAAACGGAGAGCTGGTCCCTATTGAAATAAATTTTGCCGCAGCTGCGCTAAGGAGTGACGGTGAAATGATTTACAAACCCTTCTGGCTTATTAAAACTCACATAGAAATTACGGAACGAAAAGCATCCGGAAATTTTTTAAAGAATATTTTCGGCGGCAGCAATGATAATACTTCCGGTGATATTACATTTTATATTCCTGCATTTTATTGTTCAATCGATGCAATGAAAAATCTTGCAACGCAATTTACAATAAAAAATCCGGTCGCATCACCTCAAAAATATAATACAAAGTTAGTTGGGTTTGCTTACGGAAAAGAAGATGCAAAGAAACTTGCCGAGTTTATACTGATCTCACTTGAAGCGGAGAAAAGTGATACGATGAAAAGTTTTAAATATAATTTAAGATTTGATTCAATGGAAATTCTCGGGATTCCTTTTTATAAATTAAGAAACGGGAATCTGAAAGATGCCGTACTGGGGATTGAAGTATAGCATGAAAGTTGGTTAAGAATTAAATTTAAACTTAATAAAATTCATCTCTCATAATTTCCTTTTAGGTATAGACAAGCTCTTCCACCTGTCGCCTTCCAGATGCTTTGCAATATACACTATCTGACCTATGTGATATGCGTAATGAGTTAACTGCCTGTTGACAGCTGCTAAAACAGTATGCGGCTCTTTCCTGATTTTCACTTCTTTCAAAAGGTCATCTTCACTTAAAGATTCCAGAGCTTCAAACAAACGTTTCCAGCCGTTCTCCCAGCGTGACATTATATCATCTTTATCGGTATAGAATACATTTTCAAATTCCTCATCACGCTTACGGTTTTCTTTCTCACCATCAGTCGTTAAAAAATCCGTCCAGCGTGAAATCATATTTCCGCTGAGATGACGGATAATCATTGCTATGCTGTTTGTATTCTCATCCGGTGACCAGAAAAAATCTTCATCCTTTATCTGAAGAAAAGATTTATCACCCAGCTCTTTCATCTTTTTGAATTCTTTTATTGAATTTTCGAGATAGTGCCGCCCTAAGTTATTTTCCATAAGAATATTTTTTTTAAAATTTACTGAAAATTAATAATTATCTTCTCACCGGCTTATCATCTCTCAGACTAAATCCCGGTAAGGTCAGAGGAACTGTATTTAACAGTGTTTCAGGGACATACTCCCCTTTCGGATCGGTATCTACTTTTATTTTGGAGACTTTTTTATCGGCGTCAAAATATATAAAAAGTTCGTCGCCTTCAATTTTATTCACGCCGTTTGCTTTTTTCTGGTCATCATATAAAAAATAAATACTACTGGAATTCATGTCTACTTCTATCAGGTTAATTTTATCATCTGTAAATTTTAATGTAATGTCATTCCCGCTTATCTGGTCATACCTGTTTTTAAAATCTTCATCCTCATTTTTCGAAATTACAAAGGAGACAACTGAGTTTTCCCCGGAAAGTTTTTTCACATAAATAGTCTGAAGCTTATTGTTTGGAAGGTCTGCATAAATTGAATCCCCTGTAAGCTGCAGATTTTCCTGCCATACAATCGGCTCGTCTGCAAGTGAGACGGTCTCATTGTCTTTGTAATAAATCCCGTAACCGCATTTTGAAAGAAACCCGCTTCTTATGACTTCCGCGTTGCTTTTTGCAATATACTTCTCAGGTTTTTTTCTGAATGCTTCCATAGTATCGCTGTAAATAAATAGTGTATCTTCGTTTTCGCCAATCTGTGTAAGCCTTGCATTGCCTTTTAATATGGTGTAATTTTCATTTTCAAAATTTTCAATATTATTTCCGTAAACTATTGTATTATTATTCAGGCTGACTATTTTGACATTTCCTGCTGCAACGGACTTTCTTTCTTTTGATAAATTTGTAGCCGTATCGGAAGTGATTATCGTGGAATCGCTTTCTATGATTACGTTTCCTACTGCGTATGTCCTGCCCTGACTTTTATAAAAATCTATGCTGTTTGCTTTTATTACAGCAGAGTCTGTAGTAACTATAACGTTTCCCTTTGCAAATGAATCTTCACTGTCTCTCAAGTAAGTAAGGTCTGATGAAGTAATTTTATATTCCGGGTTAATTATAATTACATCACCTTTGAAAATCGCTTTTCTTTCATTGAAAAAATAAATCCCGTTATCCGCTCTCAGAGTTGCATTCGGATCTTTCAATGTTACCCCGTCTTCGCATACAGCTCTTTTGTCATCAGCGAAATAAGTTGCTTTGGCTGTCAGCAGAGTCAGTGTATCCTGGTATATTCTTACATTTCCGCGCAGCTCCACCCTGTTTGCATCGAGAAACTGAGTCGCGGAGTTGCAGAAAACTTTTACGTTCCCCTGTATGAACTCCACATTACCGTTAGCTTCCCTTACATTTTGTCCGTCTATGATTTTACCTGAAAGCTCTTCTGCATTTTTTAATTCAATCTTGTCCTGCGCAAATGCCGACGTCGCACAGCCGCACAAAATCAGAAAAATATAAATTAATTTTTTTATCAATTTTTTCCGGGTAATCTGTAAAGAAGACCCGTAATATTTTTTAAAAATATTTCTAAGAATTTCTTTTTGATACAGCTATTATTAATTATTTATTTTTCAGCAATTTAAACAGGTGCGGAAAAATAACATTGTTCATTTTATAAAAATCTATTTTGAGAAAGTCCCGCTGACTTTGAAAATCTTATAATTTTTAAGACTCTGGTCCGATTCAAATCCAATGCCTTCAATCGTTTCAGTAGGTGTTTTTATTCTGACAAATTCATCCGATGAAACTCTCTGGGTTTTGTTATTCCATAAAAGCTTTTGTGTGAAAAGTTCACTGCCCTCTGTATTCACAACTACAACACTGTCATATATTTCAATATCTTTTGTCTTATCATCTACTTTGCTCCTGCGCCCTGTCAGTGTTGAAACTTTCTTCGTGTCTTTGTAAAAATCTACCTTTGCTCCGCTGTCAATCAGTGTATATCCCCTATTGGAATAAACGGAAATATGCCCGGCATCTAAGACTGCTTTTGTTTTTCCTGAATCAGAAAATGTAACTGTGGAATTCCAGCTTTCCTGGGACGGAAAGTCATCGGCGTTGAGATTAGTTTGCGTCGGTTTAAATTTGTCTTCGCACGAACTGAGTGTAAAAATAAATATAAACAATACCGGCAGCAACAATTTCATTTTATAATCCTTCTTCCACAAGCCGGTGCATATGTATTAATCCTATGGGTCTTTTTCTTTTGTCACCAACGATAAGCTGCATGATTTTATTTTTTTCCATTAGCTCTAGTGCAGAAATTGCAGGCATATCCTTTGATATAATCTTGGGATTTTCATTCATTATATCCTTAGCAGTCGTTTTCTGAAGACCTTCAAAATTCTTACCGAGCAGCCTCCTTATATCACCATCGGTTATTATCCCTGCGATTTTAGATTTTTCAATGACACATGAACACCCGAGCCTCTTTGATGAGATTTCATATATCAGGTCTTTCAAATTAGAACTTGTTTTTACAATGGGAATTTCACCGTCTTTTACCATAAGGTCTTCGACCTTTAGAAGAAGCCGCTTGCCCAGGTTTCCGCCCGGATGAACCATCGCAAAATTCTCGGAAGTAAAATCTCTTTTTTGTAAAAGGGAAATTGCAATCGCATCTCCGAGTACAGCAGCAACAGTAGTAGAAGAAGTCGGGGCGAGATTATGCGGGCACGCTTCTTCTTTCACAGACGCATCGAGCGCTATATCCGAAAGCTTTGCAAGACCCGAATCCTTATCTCCTACCAGCGAAATAATTTTTATGCTTAGCATTTTAAAATTAGGAATCAGTTGTTTTATTTCTTCCGTGTCTCCGCTCTTTGAAATAATAAGAGCAACGTCATCTTTTCTCAGCACTCCGAGGTCGCCGTGAAGACTGTCAGACGAGTGAAGAAAAATTGAATATGTTCCCGTTGAATTAAAAGTTGCGACTATCTTCTGGGCAATGATACCCGACTTGCCGATACCGGTTACTACAATTTTACCTTTGCATTTATAAATTACATCAACCGCTTCCATGAAGTTTTTCGAAAAACTTTCATTCCTGAATCTCTTCTCCAAATCCGTAATAGCCTGCTTTTCAATTGATACGACTTTTTTTCCGTTCAATAATATTTTCCTGTTTTCTTTTGCTTTGCTCATTGTTTATTTAAAAATACCTTTACAACTTTTTAAAATTTAGATATAATAATTAATATACAATTTTTATTAAATAGCATTCCGAATGATTAAAAAAGGCGACGAGATTTTAGTGGATATTACTGAACTTAATTCTGAAGGCAAAGGAGTTTCAAAACCCGATAATGGGTTTGTGGTATTTTCAACCGGTACTCTTCCCGGAGATAAGGCTTTAATTAAAATTACAAAGAGGAAATCTAATTATGCCGAAGCAAAACTTGTCGAACTGATCAGTAAGTCACCGTACAGAGTCGAACCCGTATGTGATTACTTTGGTATATGCGGCGGTTGCAAAATTCAGAATCTGGAATATGACAGTCAAATCCTATTCAAGACAAACGTAGTCAGAAACGCTTTTGAAAGAATCGGAGGTTTTAATAATCTGATTATTCCCGATGCAATTAAAAGCGAAGAGATTTTTTATTACAGAAATAAAATGGAGTTTTCCTTTTCAGATGATGAGTGGTTTGAAATTCCTGTTATCAAGACTCTACCGGAGAAGGATTATGTTGCACCCGAAAATGTAAGCAGCTCTGAAGAGAATGAGCAGGTATTGCAGAGATTCGCGCTCGGTCTGCATGTCCCTAAGTTCCATTCAAAAATTGTCACAATAAAAAAATGTTTTTTAGAATCGGAGCTTTCAAATAAAATTTTGAACTTCACACGCGAATTTTTTAAAAACAAGAATGTATCTGTTTACTCAACAAGGACTCAAAGTGGTTTTTTGAGATTTCTGATAATCAGGCAGAGCACAAATACAAATGACTTAATGGTTAATTTAATTACACACGATTTTAATGAGACTCTTATTAAAGAATATTCATTCAAAATTTCCCCGCAGTCTTTTTTCCAGACAAATACCCGGCAGGCGGAAAAGTTATTCAGTACCCTGGTAGAGTTTGCAGCATTCGGTAAAGATGATAATGTTTTGGATTTATATTGCGGTGCAGGATCCATTTCAATTTTTATTTCGGATCTGGTAAATAAAGTTTTGGGTGTCGAAAT
>JBBRTN010000149.1:0-5381 GCA_038244395.1 Ignavibacteria bacterium | reverse complement strand
TAAATAGAGAATTATTACAATTGAAAATATAATTTTAAATTTGCCTGAAAGATTGAATATTAAAAAATACGAACTCAAACCGAAAATCAATATTAAAGATAACGTCACCGGAAGTATTATATCAAAGCTCAGAATATCCGGACGATAAATTCTATAACCGCCTAAAGGAAGCAGCAGAATATAAATTACGCTGCATACAACAGTCCATTTTAAGAAATTTAAAATTTTCCTTCCGAACCCGTCAATCGCATTAAAATATTTTCTGATCAACAGAGCGTTAACCGTAACCATTATAATTAATATTAAAACCAAAGGCATCTGAAAGAACAGTTTGATAAACCCGCCGGGGAGCAGTGCATAACGATCAGCCAGGGAAGTTTGAACAGTATTGTTCTCAATATTATTTCTTCCGATGTACAGGGAATAGAGGCTTAAGACTATTACAAACATAAAATAAAATAAAATCTCTTTTGGAATTTTCTTAAATGAAAAGAGTAATCTCCGGACAAACGGTAAAGAGGATGCTTCGCTGAAATGATCATGTCCTAATTTTAATAATACTACAGGGCAGACGACAAGTATTATTCCCGGTATTGTCGGACCGCTTAGACAAATAATCATTCCCAATACGATCAAAAATATCCGGTAAAAAATATTTGCGCTGATTTCTGTTCCGTAAAACAATTTCTTAAAAAAGGGCAGCAGGAAAAGTGTCAGGAAGCTGACAGGCAGCGGATAAAAAAACGTGACCGTTATGGAATCATAAATTATAGCGAAACGGTAATACTCGTATGAAATAAAAAACGGAGCAACTAAAACAGCTGCCAGTAAAAATTCAGTTGCGAAAATATTTTTCTTACCGCTGATATAACCAGCTAATAGGAGAATCAGAAAAACCTGAATTGCCGTCTTGGCAATGGCACTTGCTAAATAAATACTGTCAACCGGACTGACAAAATTTTGCAATAGTCCCGGGATAATCTTAAAATAGTTTGAATACGTCCAGTGAGCGAAAAATCTGTTTGGTGCAGCATAGACTTCATTCTTAAAAAGGACGCTCAGCCCGAACGGGTCTTCTAAAACTTTTTGAAACCATTGCGAAGGCAGAATAGCGTCTGCCATATCACCGTCAAGGCTGGCATTCATGTGCTGACTGAATGCATAACTTATCAGAATAAGCAGCAGCAGCAATAGTATCAGACGAAGATATTTTTTTGTCATTTAAATAAAGCCCGGGTAAATAAGCCGCGAAAATTAATGATTATTGTATAAAATTGAAAGTGAATGGAAATATTTTACTGCAGGATAGATTTATCTGAACTATGATTCACTTTATTAAAAGATTTCTTAAATTTTCTAATCTTTTTACGTTTAATATAATTTTCATATTGATTATTATTCATTTCAGAGTTTTTACAGTGGGACGGATTATTTTGAGAGATAAAATAAAACTTCAGAAGCAAATTCAGGATAATCATTAATGACAGTAAAAATACCATTATAAATAAAAGAAGAAACACTTTCGATATTCGGTTTTCTAATTCTCAAAATTATTCAGGCGCTGGGACCGACAACGTGTTCATATGATTAGACAAAGTTGTATTTCTTTAGAATCTCCTTTGGAATGGAAAGAGGCTTTAAAGGGAATCAGACATTCCTTTGCTCATACATGGGAAAATTGTTACGCTATGAATCTGACCACGGGATACAATACTTATCTTTATTGCTTTATAAAAGATAATATAAAAATATTATGTCCGGTTGCTGAAAGAAAATATGAGGGTTATACCGATATCGTCACTCCCTATGGTATTTCCGGGTTTACGGGAAGTGAAGATTTTTCCGACTTCAAAAATTACTGGAAAGAATTTGCAGAAGAAAAGAAATACGTTTGCGGATATATCAGCATAAATCCGGCTCTTCAAAACAGCAGTTATTTTTCGAATGAAGATGCATTCAATTCCGCAAGCCTTTATTTTATTGACCTAAACCGAAGCCTGACTGAACTTTTCGAAAATCTTGATGCAAACAGGAGAAGACAGCTTAAGAATTACAGGAAGATCGAAGCATCATTTGTATATGATAAAAAAATTCTCGAGGAATTTTTCATAGATAATTACGACGATTTTCTGAGAAGAATCAATGCTTCCCCGGCAAATTATTTTAATAAGGAGACTCTCCGGTTTATCTGTTCTCTCGAAAATGTTTTTATGGTTGGCGCAGGAAAAGATAACTGTATCGAGGCGGTATATATTTTCGGATACACGGAATATATGGGCGACTGTTTGTTTAACATTTCTACTGCCGGGGGAAGAGAATACACTCCTTATCTTTTATGGCGTGGTCTGAAATTTTTTCGTTCGAAGAAGATTCCCGTAATGAGTCTTGGCGGAGGAAGCAGGACTGATGACAGCATTGATAAATCAAAACAAAGATTCGGTTCATACGGTCTGCCGTTTATAAATTTAAAGCAGATTTATAATCAAGTTGTTTATGAAAAGCTTTGCGGTGAAAAAGACGCCGGTGCATATGACAAGTCCGGTTATTTTCCTGCTTACAGAAAAAATTAACTTTAAAAAATAATTAAATAATTAAATAAAGTATTGTATAATAAGTCATCAAAATTTTACGACGCTCTTTATCATTTCAGGGATTACAAAGCGGCTTCGGAAAAACTTTCAAAGACAATTGCAAATCATAATAACTCTGCAAAGACAATCCTGGACACGGCTTGCGGGACTGGGAAGCACATTGAGTATATGAATAAATATTTTAATGTCGAAGGACTCGATATAAGCTTAGAGCTTCTGGAGATTGCAAAGGCGAGATGCCCCGGAAATATTTTCCATCAAGAGAGTATGATAGACTTTGATCTGAAAAAAAAATATGATGTTGTTACCTGCTTATTCGGTTCAATAGCATACGTTAAAATTCTGAGCAACCTGTATACTGCGATTGATACAATGTCAAAGCATTTGAACCCTAACGGATTGCTGATAATAGAGCCATGGTTCAGCAAAGAAAGTTTCTGGATTGACAGAGTTACCTCAAATCACTATGATGAAAAAGATTTAAAAATAACATGGATGTATGCGAGTAAAACTATGAATGACTATGCTGTTCTCGACATAAATTATCTTGTCGGGACTAATGAAGAAATTTCATATTTTAAAGAAAGACACGAGCTTGGACTCTTCAGTGATTACGAATACAGGGATGCGATGGAAAAGGCGGGACTGAAAGTGAGACATGAGACTGAAGGTTTATTCGGAAAAGGAATTGGAAACGGGTTGTATATAGCGATTAAAAATTGAATCAATAAAAATTATTTTCAGGAATCAATGAAAGTTTCAGTCTGGATGTCGGCTTATAATCACGAAAAATATCTTGAGCAGTGCCTCGATAGTGTTTTGATGCAAAAGACAAATTTTGATTTCGAAATAATTTTAGGTGAAGACTGTTCAAAGGACAGGACACGGGAGATTGCGGTTGAATATCAAAAAAAATATCCGGGCAGGTTTAAACTATTTTTACCTGAAAAAAATATCGGCATGATGGCGATAGATGCAGCTACGTGGAATATGTGCGACGGAGAATACATTGCACTTTTAAACGGTGATGATTACTGGACTGATGAAAACAAATTACAGATTCAGGCGGATTTCCTGGAAAACAATCCCGATGCTGTGATGTGTTTTCACAAGGCAAAGGTGGAGAATGAAACAGACGGGAGTTCTTTTGAAACAGTATATCTGGAGCCGGGGGATACTTTACCTATTGAATCTCTTCTCCGCGGATACAATCCGATAATGACTCCGACAGTAATGATGAGAAATATTTTAAGTATGCCCGAGTGGTATCCGGAGCTGCCTTACGGAGATATGCCCGTTTATCTGATGCTTGCGGAAAAGGGAACGATAAAGTATATTGACAGGAATATGAGCGTTTACAGAATTCATTCTAACGGTAACTGGCAGGGCGAATCTGTATATAATAACCTTCTCAAAGATTTAAAATTTTACGAAGTGATGAATAAAACATTGAATTATAAATACGACAATCTGATAAAGAAAATTTTTGCGCAGAGATTTTTTGATCTTGTAATCTGCGAGATAAAGCTGGGCAATTTTGATAAAGCAAAAAAATTCCTTGAAGAACTAAATCTTTCTGATACGGAGTTTGTGAAAGTCAATGAAAAGGAAATATTGATTTTTAATGACATCTTATTTGAAGGGACCGATTACAGAAATTATGATGAGTTATTCAGCAGAGAAGTTAAATGGAAAGTAAATTAAAATAAAATCCGGACAAACTTGATCTCAGAAGAAATCAAAAATATTATTCCTATTATAGCCGCTGTACCCGCAGGCATAGCAAGACCGAAATGGTCTGTAATGATCCCTGTGTTTAATCCGGATAAATTTTTTATTGAGGCTGTAAACAGTGTAGTGGATCAGAATGCCGGCAAAGAGAATATGCAGATCGAAGTAGTGGATGACTGCTCAACGGAAGCTGATGTTGAAAAAATCGTAGCGGAAAACTGGAAGGGCAGGGTTGAGTTTTTCCGTAACAAAGAGAACCTCGGACATTCAAGAAATTATAACGAATGCCTGAAACGTGCAAGAGGAGAGCTGATCCATTTCGTTCATCAGGATGACAGAATCCTTCCCGGGTTTTACAAGAAATTTGAAGATATCTTTGAAAAGTTTACTGACATCGGCGCGGCATACTGCCGGCAGGCTTATATTGACGGAGCGGGAAAACTAATATCCTATTCATATCCCGATCTTGAGACAAGCGGAATTCTTGATGATGCATTGGTGAAGCTTGCTGAAAGGCAGAGAGTACAGCATTGTTCCATTGTAGTAAAACGAAGTGTGTATGAAAATGCAGGAGGGTTCTTTAACAGAAACATAGGTTGTGAAGACTGGGAAATGTGGGTAAGAATTGCCGCCAATTATCCGATCGCATATGAAGTGCAGCCTCTGGCTGAATACAGGATACACAGCACTTCAATGTCTTCAAAGAATATGCGGACCGGCAAAGATATGAAAGACCTGCGGGAAGCGCTGGATATTTTTATTGATTACCTGCCGGAAGAAAAAAGAGAAGAAGTAAAAATATCTGCTAGAAAACATTATGCCGAATATTCATTTGGCAATGCGGAAAAATTGCTTGAGCTGCATGACAAAGAAGGAGCTTCTGCACAGCTTAGCGAGACCATTAATCTTAATCCGGAATTAATTTTTGAAAATTTAAAAACAATTTCTGAAACAGAATATCCTGTGGAAAGTGCAGGTGTATCAGTGGTTATTTGCAGTCATAACAATGAAGATACAATTGAAAAAACACTTCGTCATTTAATTATTCAGAGAGTTCCT
>JBBRTN010000148.1:0-5488 GCA_038244395.1 Ignavibacteria bacterium | reverse complement strand
TTTACCGTAAGAGTAAAAAATTATTTTATTTTACTCTGCTTCTCTTCGGATTCTGTATTTTATATGCGATCAATTATGACATTTATGATATTGACTCTTATTTTCTCCTTGCCTTTATTGTTACATCGGTTTGGTTTGGGTTCGGGCTCCTGTTTATTGCAAAAAAGCTTAAGGGAAATGTCAGTGAAATAAGCGTAGCTTTTATTTTAATTTGTTTGATTCCGCTCAGCATGAATTTTTCAAAAGTAAATGAGAGTAAAAATTATTTCGTTCGCGATTATACGATGAACGTTTTCAATTCCGCCCCGCAGAATTCCATTATAATGTCGACTCAGTGGGACTTCTGGCTCGCCTCGTCTTTTTATCAGCAGTATGTAAAAAATATAAGGCCGGACCTTATTATTATTGATAAAGAGCTTATGCGTAAAAGCTGGTATATGCACTACCTTGAAATTCACTATCCTGATTTATATCAAAAGAGCAGAACTGAATTTGAAGTGTACCTGAATGAGCTGCTTAAGTTTGAAAACAGTCCCGACCGTTACACGAAACCCGTTACTGAGACGGACAGGCAGGACCTGATAAAAATTCAGTCTGCATTTTTAAATTTACTCAACAGCATCGTCGATAAAAATTATGAAGAAAGAAACTTTTACACTACATTTGAAATAGAACAGGATAAAAATGAAAAGTTCGGAAAAAATTACAATCGTGTTCCCGAAGGCCTGCTGATAAAATATGACAAAGAAAAAGGATACGTTGATTATAAAGATCCTGAAATGCAATTTACGGTTACAGCTGAGGATGACTATCATCATAATTTTATTATGAACGCTTATATAACTTCGTTTCTCAGCAGGGCAAATTATCTGATGAACTATCAGAAGTATAATGAAGCCGAAATATTAATTAATAAGGCGATTGAAATTAAACCAAACTCTCCGGAAGCAAGGGCAATGCTGAACAAGTTAAATCAATTAAGAGCTGTACCAAACTAAAGAATTAATTAAACCGGTATCCTCATTCTGATTTATTAATTCCGTATCTTAGAAAAAATAATCTTAATGTAAATCTTCTTGAAGTTTTATTTATTAAATATTTGTTTTTTAGCTTCAGTAAATTTTGTATTTGCAAATAATCCTTCAGATACTATTAAAATCAATAAAGACTCATCCGTCGTCTTACCCGATGTCTATGTGGAAAAAATTTTGATTGTAGGTAATGACATCACCGATGATGATGTAATAAGACGTGAAGTCTATGTAAGGGAAAATTCAAAACTCGATTATAAGTTACTGAACGAGGATGTGGAGAGAATATATAATTTAGGATTATTTAATAAAGTAGATGTATATCCTGTCCCGACTAATGATGCTGACAGTGTGAATGTAATGTTCATAGTCGAGGAAAAATTTTATATAATCCCGATACCTCAGGGCGGATTCCGTAACGGGGAATTTTCTAAATTCTGGGCAGGGCTGAATGTTGTATGGAGAAACTTTCGCGGCAGAAATGAAACAGCGTCACTTAATTTTGGGATTGGCTATGAGCCTTTTGTTAACCTGCGTTATTCCGTCCCATGGATAGGAAAGAATGCGCATTACTACTCATCGGCGTCCATCGGATATTCAAAGAATTATAACCAGAGCCTGGTAGCAATAAATGATACGACTTCAAATTCTATTCCTTCGAGTGCGGATAATTTTTTAATTTATAATTTTAATGCATCGCTCGGGGTGGGAAAATATCTTACAAAAAATATCTCGCTTAATTCCGGGGTTCAGTACAACTCAGTTCATTCATCACAGTATGAGCCCGGACGCACTGTCTCGCCTGATGGAAAAGACGACTACCTTCTGCTTTCTTTTGCAGGAATTGTTGATACCCGGAATTCGTATGAATATACATTAGCAGGTTCTTATTATTTTTTGGAATATCAAAAATACGGAGTGGGAAAGCTTCTTGATTTTAACAGAGTAAACTATGATGTCAGGAAATTTATCCCGATAAAAATCACAGACCATTACGCAATTACTTTTGCCGCGAAGACCGCAGGATCAATTTCTTTCGGCGGGACAATACCATATTATCTTGATCAATATTACGGGTATGGAAAAATTATACGCGGTTATAAGAAAGTTGTATATGAAGGAGAAAATCAATTCGGTGAATTCAATGAATTCAGGATACCGATCATAAACCCGTTTTATTTCAAAGGCAAATCATTACCCGTGGTAAATCAGATCTCGATGCTGAAGAATCTGAATTACAGATTTGGATTGTTCGCAACATTATTTTTTGATATCGGCGCAGTATGGAATAAAAAAGATAATTTTTTTAAATCGCAGTTCATAAACGGGTTCGGGACAGGACTTAATTATATTTTACCTTTCGGTCTGGTTGGCAGGACAGATTTCGCGTTTAGAGTGGAGAAGAAGAAATTCTATCCTCAGATTATTTTTGATTTAAACGCATCATTTTAAAACCCATGGAATATTATTACACTCCGGCAAAGAATATTGATCTTGAAAAAAGCGAACTTACAATAAGCGGCTTTGAATTCACACATTTAACGAGAGTTCTGAGGAAGAAGTCCGGGGATTTAATTACAGTTACTGACGGCATGCGAAATATATACAGCTGTAAAATATTACGAACAGAAAAGGAAATATTGCGCTGCGCAATCCTGAACCGTGATTATAATTTATCCGAGCCGGATATAAATATTCATTTGTATTTATCTACTTTGAGAAATGCCGCAAGGTTTGAATTTGCCGTCGAGAAAGCAGTAGAGCTGGGCGCAGCCTCCATTCAGACTGTTATCACGCAATTCACAGTGAATAAGAATTCAATCAGTAAATCTAAGGCAGAGAGAATAAATAAAATTATTATCGGAGCGATGGGACAGTCACAGAGATGCTTCCTGCCGGAATTCCGTGATACGATTTCTTTAAATGAGATGATTAAAAATACTACTGAAGATGAGAATAAAATTGTAATGTATGAGTCGGTTCATTCACATAATTCATCCCGCGGGACAGATCGAAAAAAAATCCTGATCATGTTTCATTGCTTATCGGACCCGAGGGAGGATTCAGCAAAGATGAAATTGATTTACTGGTCAAAAATAACTGGCAGGTAAGATCACTCGGAAGCAGGAAACTAAGAGCCGAAACTGCAGCAATAGTTTCTATATTTGAAATGTTAAATTTATCTAAATAAAAAAAAAAATTGAAAACGAAGAAATTATTATTGGTAATTATTTTCATTCTTACAGCATCAGTTACAAATGCCCAATTTGACAAGCCTCAGCTGCAGTTTGGGTTCGGAATAAGCGAGCCGTACAATGACCTGAAGGGGACATATTATTCGTCGGAGCTGCTCGGTTCCTTTGAAGCGCTGACAATTAATCCTGACTTTATGACAAACAATTACGGCGGAAAGACCGGGCTCGATTTTTTCGGGAAAGGGAAAATTAATTTTGATAAATATTCTACAGTCAGGGGAGTAGCAACATTTAATTTCAATACATTCAACACATTTGAAACCAGTAAGAGCGGAAACATCGGTGTGCAGGTT
Source organism: Ignavibacteria bacterium (assembly GCA_038244395.1). GTDB lineage: Bacteria > Bacteroidota > Ignavibacteria > Tepidaquicellales > Tepidaquicellaceae > JAGPCH01. Next base: position 1,909 of record JBBRTN010000148.1, on the reverse strand, counting down.
TTGACCATAAACAATCAGCTGGATACACTACTTTCAAGCATTAACTATTCATATACATTCAATAATTTCGGAGTAGGCCTGGGGCTTGAGATCGCCCCGACTTCTTTTACGAATTTAATCAGTCCTTACTTCGGAGGGAACCTGACATTTAATTTTATGAATGGTGCACTTGCAAGGACTGAGAACGGATACGACAGCGTCAAGCTTTCATTTTCCGGTTTCAGGATGGGAGTAAATTTTGACGCAGGCATCGAGGCAAAAATCAGTCAGAACCTTGGTATATCTTTAGGGATAAAATATGACCTCGGGAATTTACTCTTGAAAAATACAAACGGGGGAATAGCGGATGCCATTGAATGGGGAAAATCCAACGCATCAATAAATGACGAGACAGGCAGATTTTATTCGACACTTTACGGACCCGTTCTGACATCAGTGAGAAAGGAAGTGAGCTCAAAACAAAAGCAAATAAACTGGGGGACGATTTATCTGGCGGTTAATATTGGATTTAATTCGCCGGCTCCTAAAAAGAAACCGTCTAAATAAAATAATTTTAATACACGTGATTTATTTTTTTAAACTGAGATCATGATAACAATATTTACCTTTGTATAATATAAAAAATAACTCCTTAATCTTATTCATAATTGCTTTACTCACATCAATCCCGTTTATTTCAGATAATTGCTATTCACAGGTAAATCCATCCCTGCAAATTAATTTCGGACTAACGTTTCCGGGAAAAGATTTCGGAGGCGAGTTAGTAACAACCAATGATTCCGGCTATACTTATATAAGTCCGGATTTCATTGCCAATAACTACGCAGCGTCAACAGGAGTAAATGTAACCGGGACAATAAAATTTCCGCTTGGTCCGAAAGGAAATTTCAGTTTTCTTTTTTTAGGCTCATATTCTTATTTCAATTTATTCAAGAGAAGCATATTAGGAACATCGAAGCAAAATAACCTGGATGTTGCAATTAATTTTGATAACAAGTTTACGACAACGACAATAGGTCTCGGACTGGAGGCTACACCTTTTCATGCTTCAAAGATTAGTCCGTTTGTGAATGCCAGCCTGACAGTAAACATCCTGAGTTTAACACTTCAGCAAAATAATTTCATTACTACATTGTTTAATGATGCCTTCAGAATGGGAGTCCTGACAAATGCGGGCGTTACAGTCAGGCTCGGCGGTGAGTATTCATTAGTCATAGGAGGCAGCTATCATATGAGCAATTTACTTTTTAAGAGCCAGTCATCCGACTATAATGACCGCATTGTTTTTGAAAGAGAAAATCTTCCCATCAATGATAAAGGGGGGACTTATTATACAAACTTATCCGACCCTAATTTTGCTCCCTCTTTGGTTAACGGTAAGACAAAGAATGTTAACTGGTGGGGCTTTAATATCGGAATAAATATTGTATTAGGAAAATCAAATAAAAAATAATTATATTGCATAAGATTTTTAAATTAAATTAAACTAAAAAAATGAGACCTGGTACTGTCAAAATTTTCTCCGCCTATGCTATTTCAGTTTTAATATTTACCTTATTAATTACAGGATGCGGAAAGGATAATAAGACTGCTGATAATGATAAAAAAGAAAAAAGCGATACTTCGAAGAAGACATCGAAAACATTTTCGCCTGGTAAAGAAATTTTTTATTCCAAGTCTGTTATTAATAATATTGCATGCGCTGATTGCCACAGTGACGGGACAAACTCAGGCAATCCCTTGACGAAATATTTTTCAAATATTCAGGGGGCAAACAAGAGGTCGTCTACGTACCACGGTAAATTTACCGGAGAAGAGGTCGAAAAGAATGCAGCAGGCGCAACAGTTTGCTGGGAATCATATGAAAAAATGAAAACACCTTTGACAGAAAACGATATAAAATTACTAA
>JBBRTN010000147.1:0-5520 GCA_038244395.1 Ignavibacteria bacterium | reverse complement strand
TTAATTTCAATTTAATAATAAATGTCCGGTACGTTAGTGAACTGTAAATAGAAGGTACTCGAAACCGGGTTTCATTAATGCCAAAATTATAAGCGGTAGTTATAATAAAAGCAATTGAGTATTTCTACTCAACTAAAAAATGCGTTATCACTTATTTAAAACTCAATTCCGTCTCTATAATTTTACACATATGGAAGTCAAAGATAAATATTATTTTCAAATTAATTCTATTCAGCACACTTCCGTTTTTTTGTTCGGTAAAAATAATTTAAATAATTAAAATTAAAAACCCATGTTAATCTCAATGCAAGGAAACTGGTCTATAAATGTAAAGGCAAAGAATGCTGCATTTGCACAACAATTTATAGTCACAGGCGCTGCTTCCGGCAATGGTACTTACAGCGGAACAGTAGGCTCGCCGACTGTTCATGTAACCGGAAATCAATGGACTATAGCAATTCTTAATAATCCCGGATCGGGATTTCAGTTGTCGGATACAAGAATAAAATTTCCGTCAATAGTCTCGGGTAATTATGTATTCGACATTCAGTCAAATGACGCAGGCGCTGATCAGGATTTCGATGACCTGATTCTTACATGCTCAAGACCTGCCAATGTTGATAATTTCATGATTTACGGAAACGTTACTCTTTACAGCGGTCACTGTTATTTTAATCCATGCCGCCGTAGATGGATTATTATCGATACACATTTAAATTTACTGAAAGCGCTTGAGAATCCAAAACTCAAAAAAGTTATAGAAAAACTTTATCCCGGGAGAATTCCTCCGGTTATTATTAATCCAAATCCGCCTGATCCTCCTCCTGATTTCATTCCAATGATGATTAATATAACGGATGAAATACAGCTCCCTGACAAACAGGCAGCGCTCTATAGAAGGATGGAAAATCAGAACTTAAAATCCAAATCAAAAGAAGATAACACCGGTGACGATATGCTGCTGAGCAATTATAGTTTTGAAAGGACAGCATCCCTTACATCTGTTTCCAAATCTGCAGTTTATCATTATGATAAAGTGGAATTAGGATTATTTGTTGAACCGTCAAGACTACTTTGCTATAATGAGCCGGGCTCAAACCTCACACTTGCATTCGAAGAATATGACAGGTCTGCGTCTGAGCTTGCAGGCGGACCATATACCGGAAGCGGCAACAGAACAGCGCTTGGAAATGCAATTACGGATTCAAACGGAAATTATATTTTTCTTTTCACGCAGACTCCCGGAGAGTTTCTGGATGAAATATTTAATGACACCGGCGCAGGAGAAAATATTTTTGTTCAGATGTTACCCGATATAATTGTAAAAGTAAATCAGGCATCGCCTGTATTTGCAAATGTGTTTGAGAGTGCTCCTTATTTTAATATCGGTCATCTCAAGCGTGTAGACATTTGTCTTCCTAAAGAAAAGGTTCATCCGACTTCATTGTGTTTTAACGGAAACCTCATCGGCGAAATCGGAAATGTTTTCATCGGAGGGAATCAGAATATTAACGCGCACACAACTTCAGCAGCCCTCGACAGAAACGGATACAATAATCATTTACGTCCAAACGGAAAAATAACCGTTCATAATTCACAGGCAGGGTTCAGAGCTGAATGCGCTTGCTGGGTGGGAAACGTTGATGTTAAAGGCTGCATGTATAATGCGCGTAGGAATAATGCTGACCCGATAATTACACATTATACAATTCGTTATAAAAAACCCGGAGATCTTACATGGGGATTTGTAAATGAGTCTTACTTACATCCTAAATTTTCAAAAAGAAATCTCCCAAACTATAACGGCGACCTTGTCGGACCCTTTACAGTTAATCTGAAAGTAGACGGCGGTCCGGCGAAATCAGTTCCTGCATACATGAATATCCAGGCGCAGGTTTTTTATAACGGCATTGACTGGGAGTGGACAAACCTCGACCGGTATATGCAGCTGACGACTGCTATATATCAGGATGTCGGTCCCGGAACGGTATATTTTTTAGTTGAAGGCTATGACTCGGCAGGAAATTTAGTCAGCGGCGCAAGAGATCTGATAGCTATGTTTATTGATAATGTCCCTCTTGGTTTTTCACTGGATAATGTCTGGTTTGCAGATGATGGAATCAATGTCATCAAAGCAGAATGCAATCTTTATAAAATGAAAGATACTGCTTTGAATACACCTTTGAATATTTTGTTTAAGGCAAATGATAAGTTTGGATTTCTTGACCATTATGATCTTGGAATTTCCAAATGCGGAACAACATTCGGCATTGCAGAAAGTATTCCCGGAATTTCATCGGGAAGCAATCCTTCAAACACGGATTCAAACAGCTGCCCGGGATATAAAGGAACATCGGAGCTTTCTAAATTTGGTGACAATAATTCTCACGCAATTACTTATACTCCGTCTGCTGCAGAAGGCGGATGGCTTAAAGCTGACGTGGGATACTCATTGTTTTATGTCGGACTCTCAGCTGCCAAAAGACAGACTAACGGATACAACAGCGGCTTAGATTCGTCGTCTTATTCAGTAGCGTTTACATTTGCAATACAGAAGATATAAAATAAATTTAAGCTTATTTAAATAATTTAAAATTAAAATAATTTAAATAATTAAAGTAAATATATTAAATCAAATGAGTTGGCTGTATTTAGTCCTGGGCTCTTTGTCGGTATGGCGCATCACACATCTTCTTTCAAAGGAAGACGGACCGTTTGATATAATATTTTACATTAGGAAAAAAGCGGGAGCGGGTTTCTTAGGAGACCTGCTTGACTGCTTTTACTGCCTTAGTATTTGGATATCAATTCCTTTTGCATTACTGCTCGGAGAAAATCCGAAAGAGCAGTTCTTATTCTGGCTTTCATTTTCAGGAGCAGCCTGTCTACTTGAAAAAATGACAGGTAAAAAAAATATTAACGAAAATAATTTACCGGAATACTTCGAAGAATAATCATAAATTTAAAAATAAAATAATATGTGCTGCGGAAATAAAAGAGAACAGCTGCAAAACAATTACTCAAAATACAATACTGATATCGTAATCGGTTCAGCTTTTCCCGCTGAAGAAGTCAGCTTCGAATATACAGGAGAAAAAAGCTTGACTGTAAAGGGAGGCATAACCCGAAAGCAATATTTCTTTTCTCAAAAAGGAGATATCAAATCAGTCAGCTATAATGATGCTCCCGGAATGACAGGTGTCCCGAATTTAAGGAAGCTGAAAGTAACGGGAATAGTCAATAGTGAATAGTGAATAGTGAATAGTGAATAGTAATTTAAAGAATCAGGTCAGCTCTTTAATTTTCTCTCTGAGCCAGGAAGCCCGTGAGACGGGTGTGATTTTTGACATAAGATTTTCGGCAGAGATTAATTCCCTGTTGTCAACTCCGGTTTTAATTTTTATAAGCAGCCCGTATATCTTCAGGAAATTAATGCAATACTCTTTATGTATCCTTGGAATCTCCCTGTGATTTCGCAGGTAATGCCTGAACTTATCCATTTCAAAAAAAGCTTCTTCAAATTTTCCGGTTTCATAATAGTTACATAACTTTAGGATTGACGAGTCACAGTAATGAAGGTAATTCAGGCCTTTGAAGCCTGAAAGATACTGCAGCGATTTTTCATAGTATTTATCATTAAAAAATAATTTTGAATAGGATAAATTTATTTCATCCTCACGGTTTTCTTCGGGCAATTCAGACGAATATTTTTTAATGAAGTTTTTGGTCCATGTAAATTTTTCTAATATTATGCCTATTAAAACATAATTCCTGAAAGTTGTGGAAGGAAAAATATTCTTATTGTCCAGATATATTCCGAGCTTAAGCTTTTCGTTATACAGATTGAACAGCTCAAGCTGAAATTTTCTTACTCCCTGATTTTGCCTGAGTATACAGTAGTTAGTCATTTTTTTATAAACTTCTTTCTTGTAATTCTCATCGAATGAGCTTTTGAGTTCTTCAAATATTTTCCTGGCTTCGAAATAATTTTTTTCCTTCTCCGGGTTCTTAAAAATATCGTAGAAATAAAATTCCATTGCAACAATTTTAAGTATCACCGAATTACTTTTTATCAGCTTTTTTATCAGGACATCATCAATATCCAGCCTTTGCAGTATTTCCTTTACAAGATTAAATTCATATCTCCTGTTGGACTGTTCCTGCTGAATAAATTCAAATCCGAATTCAAAAAGATTTCTGAGAAATACCGCGGATAAATATTCAGAGTGTTCAAAATACTGCCGGAATTTTTTTTCGGAAACCATCTGCTCCTCCGAGAATGTAACGTCAAGCCTCTGCTGGAATATTAAGTCAAAATATTTAAAATCACTTTCCGGAAATGAATTCATCATGCTTTTGGATTTTGCCAGTCTGCTTTGAAAGAGTTTATCAAGCTGGCTTTTATGATATGCAATAAGAAGGATGCGGTTTTTTTCTTCCGAATTTTCCTTAATAGTCTTATAAATTAAATATTCTTCAGCAAGACTGAATAACTCGGAAAACCTGTTGTTTAATGTCTGTGTACTGAATTTCTTGCCGGGATATAATTTTGAATGCAGCTTCTGCGGGTCTAATCTGCTGAAACCTTTTTTCTTAAATTTTAATATTTGATTTAATAAAGACGAATAATTTCTTCCGCTCGTGAAAAAATTTGATGAGATCATCTTCCTGAATTTCCTTATATCAGTTTCTGAAAAGGATTCAAGAACTAAAATTAATTTTGAATTTACAGTATTCACCGGGTAAAAACTTTCAACATAATATATTAAAATTAACCTAATTTAAATGAATTATAAGTAAAGCCCGGTAAAATTCCCTGGGTAATTATTAAAATTTCTTTCTTTGAAATGCCAGGCAATAATTGATATTTTTGTTAAACCATATAAGTAATTTTTATAATTTTTATAAACAAAATAACTCACAACTTTATGAAAAAATCAATCTTAATTGTTCTGGCAATTTTTTTAACTGTTGCCGAGGCTTTACCGCAATGGACTTCAGATGCATCAGTAAATACTCCAATATGCACTGCTGCAGGCGAGCAGTCGGTTTCTAAAATTTCAAATACATCTGACGGCGGCTGTTACATGGGCTGGTTTGATAACAGGAGCGGCGGCTATGCAGTCTATCTGCAAAAGACTGACAGGTATGGTGTTGCTCAATTCGCTGCAAATGGTTTACTCATAAGCAATAACACACAAAGCAGTTCTCTTGTTGACTGGGACATGATTACCGATTCGGATGACAATGCCGTTTTAGTTTTTACAGATAAAAGAAACGGAGGACAGATTTATCCTTATGCATATAAAATAAGTCCGCAGGGAAATTTTCTCTGGGGAGCAAATGGTGTAGAGCTCTCATCTGACTATTCTGTATTCCAGGCAAATCCAAAAGTGGCACAAACCTCTGACGGACAATATGTTATTACATGGCCATATGGCTCTTCACCGAAAAAAATTGCAATGCAAAAATTAAACAATGCCGGAGTTGCCCAATGGGGAGCAACCCCGATTTATTTAA
>JBBRTN010000146.1:0-5539 GCA_038244395.1 Ignavibacteria bacterium | reverse complement strand
ATCCCAGCCCAATCTTGTTTTTAATGTAACCGGAATGCTAACGCTTTTCAAAACGGATTCAGCAATGCGGGTCATCTTGGGAATGTCTTTAAGTAAACCTGCTCCGGCTCCTCTTAGTGCGACATCTTTTACCCAGCATCCGCAGTTGATGTCAATGAAATCCGGATTTACGCTTGCAGAAATTTTTGCCGCATCAACCAAAACATCTTCATTGCCCCCGAATATCTGAATGGAAAGCGGACGCTCTTCTTCATAGAAAAAAAGTTTGGCTCTGGCTTTTCTCGCATCACGTATGAGGCCTTCGGCGGAAATAAACTCAGTATAAACAATATCCGCACCGAGCCGTCTGCAGACCAATCTGAAAGGCGGCTCCGATACATCCTCCATCGGAGCAAGAACAATTTTGTTTTTAAATATACTTTGAAATTCGTTCATAGGTTTGAACAAAGTTAAACATTGTATCTGTAATTAGAAATAAATAAAAAAACCTGTTAACTAAAAAACCTGATGATTCTTGCTATTGCCGGTAAAAAATTTACAAATTAGTTTATACTAATTTATAAAGATAATTTTTATATTGTCTGAAATCTAAGCAGCATTATTTACTTTTTGTAAACCAATATTTTTAAAACTAAACAACATTAAGGAGTAAGTCTTATGGGATCAATTCTTTGGTCTATTATTATCGGAGGAATTGCCGGTGCGCTGGCAAAGTTATTTATGCCGGGAAAAGATCCGGGCGGAATTATAGTTACAATATTACTCGGTATCGGAGGATCAGTGTTATTCACTTATCTCGGGAGATTGATAGGGTGGTATAAGGACGGAGACGGAGCAGGTTTAATAGCTTCTATTTTAGGGGCAATGGTTCTTCTGTTAATTTACAGATTGTTCAAGGGTAGAGGTGCGGCGAAGGCAATTAAAGATTAAAGATTAAAGATTAAAGATTAATTTTAAAAACCGGAATAAAAAATAATTTTTAAAATAAACTAAAACAAGAAGGAGATTCAAATGGCTTTACAAGAAAAATACCAGGGAGTTATTGATATGATTAATAGTTCGGGCGGAAGGGATGTATCTGTAAGTGAGGACGGGGGAGTATTAAAAGTTGTGGCAACAGTTCCGTCACCCACAGAAAAGAATGCAGTATGGAATAAGATAAAGCAAATTGGCGGTGAAAATCCTTCGGATATAAGCGCCGATATAAAAATGGACAATGCCGAGGTCAATATGGCTTCCGAAACCAAGTCGACTGCAGGTAAAACGTATGTTGTTAAAAGTGGAGATACATTGAGCAAGATCTCAAAGGAAATGTACGGAGATGCAAACAAGTATATGGATATTTTTAATGCCAACACCGATAAGCTTTCTAATCCCGATAAAATAAATCCGGGAATGGAATTGGTTATTCCTTAGCAGTAATTTTTATCGCATCTTTTACAGAAACCTCACAGGTTTTTAAAACCTGTGAGGTTTTCTCATTAAACCCGGACCTCTCTAAAAAAATAATTCTCCTCAACCGTTTCCTTGATTATATGGTTAGATTACCTTAAATTATTAGGGCAAATAAAATCCTCCTCATGTTAAAAAAAGATGAACCGTTCGAGCCGGTTGAAGTCATAGTCCACTTCAGTAATCTGAAAATCAGGATCATAAGATTTAAGTGGAACGGTAGTGTATACAAGGTTACGGAAATGCTGCAGAGCTGGAAAATTCCTGCCCGCGAAGGTTTTGTTACGCATTACGTTGTAACCTGCAGAGATAAAGATTTGCTGTGCGAGCTCTCCTTCAGCAATACTGATATGAAGTGGGAGCTTGTCCGTCATGATAATTTGTCTTAATCATCAATTGTTTTTTAAGACTATCGGTTCTTCTATCAATTCAGCCCCCGAGCCGTCAGCAGGTACAATGTATGACCTGATTTTACTCTCGTGTTTAATATTTCTGTTCCTCCATTTCCGCGGGACCTTTTCTATTTTAATTGGATAAATTGTCAATGTCCCGTTTTCTGAAATGTGCAGTCTGAGGAAATTTTTGTAATCCTGAATCTTAAGCGCGGAAAATGCTTCTTCATTATGTCTTCCGAAAAAGTACATTGATATAAAAAAATATATCCCCACTATCACTGACCCTATTATCCACCCAAGTACGAAAATTAAAATAAAAGCAAACACAAATTGAAACAGAGTATCTCTCCCAAAAAGAAGCGTTGACAAATAAAGACTTCCCCAGCCTATATAAAATATGCTGATCATATGGGCAAAGCAGTGAAGAAATCCTCCTCCCCATTTATAAATTTTTGAATGAGTGTCAGTGAACATAATAAATGCGCTGAATATAATAAAAATCCATATAGCAACGAAAGGATTATCTTTAAGAGCTTTTGCAGTAAGAATAAATGTCTGAATGAAACTGGCGGGAGCCTCATAGTGAAGCGTTGCTCCTACTATCCATGCTGTCAGCAAATAAATAATGGCAGTGAGTATTCCAAATCCCGGATTTAAAAATAAAAATAATAAATCCCTGTAGACTAATTTCTTTGAAGTCTCTATTTCAGGAAAACTTTTTCTAAGAGCGAAACGACGGTTTGATTTCTTATCCTTGCCGTAATCTTCAGTGATAAGGGAAACGTCTATATCATTTGTTGAATGCAGAAAAGCTCCTCCTCCTCCGGCAGTTATTTTCTGAACTTTTGCATTCTCATCTTTAGGTCTTACTTCCTCATGCCTTCTGTAATGATGATAGTCACCGGAAAGAAAAACCTTGACCTCAACATCCTTCTTCGCCAGGATTTCATTCTGAAGATAAATAAGATCGCTCTCATCATAAAGTTCATTATATTTTTTATATTTATAAGCATAAATCCAGTTTGGCTGTGATATACAAAGAATTACTTTATCCCCGGTTTTCATGTGCATCTCGGCGACATTTCTGAAATAATCAATCTGCGGAGTATCTATGTTTGACTGAAGCTGACCATCTGAACCAAGAAGCCACCAACCTGAAGGCAGCTTAAGCGCAAAGTAACTTCTTCTTTGCATGGTATACCATCCTGCGAAAGTTCTGTCAAGGTCGGAACTGAATACTTTTGAAAATGCTTCAAGCCCGTCATACCAGTCATGATTACCGGGAATTGCAAAAACATGCGGCCTGCTCTCCGGCTTGTCATCTCCAAATGCAGTTTCAAATGGTATGATTAATTTTTTTTCATATGCTTCCTTGCTTGGCGTTGGATAAACTTCATCTCCTCCGAAAACCAAAACTTCACCGCGTTTTGTTTTAATAATACTTCCGTTATTATTTAATTCAAGCTCAGGGTTAGATGCATGGTATGCAACTGCATAAGTAGGATTCCATCCGTCTCCAGTATCTGAAATGTAATCAAGCCATATTTCCCTGCGAGGTCTGCTCCTGTCAATTTCACTTTTATCTCCTTTATCATTGTAAAAAAAACTGTAGTCATAGAACTCTTTCTTTGCTGATGAAAGAGCCTGAATTATTCTTTTATCGGATTGCTTACCTATCAGTGTAGAAAATATCATTTTAATCCCCGTATCTGCAAGCTGACCTATATCAAACCAGTTAACCATCGGCATCTTATTGATTTTTTCCTGTTTCATTTTGATGAGGTATTATTTTGTTAAAGAAGTTATTGTGATAAATTGTATGACTCAGAATTTCTTAACGCAAAGAAGGGATAACATTTTAACTTAAATATTTTTTTTGTGAAGTTATTTCCCTGGATAATACAGGCTGTCTAATTTATTATAATATTTTTGCAGCACTACAAACTGACTTTTATCATTATTAACATTACCATTAGTATTATCATTAGCATTATCATTTTCTTCCGGAGTAACCATATTGTAATGCCAGTTCACTATCACTCCTTTTGAATTTATTAATGTAATAATTCCCCTGATATCGTCGAAGAAGCAGTACTTGAGTGGCTCTCTGTAATTTTTAAATATATAGATTCCCGGGTCAGTATTTTTATTAAGTCCGGTCAGCTCTATGGTTCCGCTGTAAGGGACCTGATAAAGAATATATCTTTCGTTCGGAGACACAAACGAAATTCCTCGAGGTCTTCCAAAAGTTGATGTGCTATTGTTACCGTCGTTCTTTATCCCTGATATATTTTGAGGAGCATTTATTTCCTTCGCCGGCTTTTGGTTTTCAAGGTCATAAAACTCTATTTTTCCGTCCTCACCAAAGACTGCCCCCAGGTTTTTTTCATTCATAATATTGAGATTTACCGGGTTTGCCATGCCTGTAGTAATCTGAATGCTTTTTAAGGAATCTTCATATAAAAAAATTACGCTTACAATATTTGAATCAATTGAAAACATGACAGAATCATTTGGCATAATTGTTTTTTCTCCGGTTACGGAATATTTTTTATTGTCCGAATTCTCAAAATAAAAATCACAAGTATATTTTTTGGTCGTAGTGTCATAACTTCTTGTTATATAATTAAATGAATTTGACCTGTTGATTTTTGCATCGAGTAATTCAATATCGCCGGGTAAAACAAGCTTCCTTGGTAAATAATAGCTCTTACCGATATCATAAAATTCGATTACATTATGGTCAGATGTGACCGTCTGGAAAATTACTAATTTTGAATTTTTGGAAAATAAATTTTGCGCAGGTTTGTCTATTGTAATTAATTTTAACTGGGATAAATTATCATAAATACTAAAAATATTAATTATTTTCTCCCTGTCTTTTATCATAAAAAGAGAATCATTATCCGAGAACTGCATTGTGTTAATATTCAGAGAGTCTAATTTAAAAAAAGACATCAACGGTATTTTACTATAATATTCATATCCTTTAAACCTGTCTGCATTTAATTTATAAAAGATAATATTATTCCTGTCTGCCGTATCAGGGCTGTTTATCCTGCATTTAAAGAGCCCCCGCGGTGATGTAATGTACGATGACTTAATCGTATCATCATAGGAAAAAAATAAAGATTTACCTTTAAAAGAAGAAACTATAGAATCATCAAGCGCTGTATTGACGGAAGATAAGGGACCGTCCTTACCGTAAATCCCAAGGTCGCTTATTGACCTGACAGAATTTCTGAAATTAAAAATATCAACTAATGCCTTAACACTATTTGAATTAATGTTCCTGTTTAATTTTTCCAGACGTACATCATTTTCCCCAATCAGGAATTTTTCAAAATTGTTTTTTAGTCTCACCTGATAATCATTCCAGATATAGAAAACAATAAGCAGCAGTACACCCAGGATTGATCCTACGATAAGTATGATTTTCCTCTTCCTTTTTATTTCCCTGTTTTCCTCATCAAGTTTTTTTCCTGATTCAATTCTCTCTTCCTGAAGCTTCTTCTGAATCTCATCTTCCTTCTCTTTTTCACGTCTCACCTGACGTGACTCTATCAACGGCTTCAGCAGCCTGTCATGAAGGATTTCAATATGAGGACTTTCAAAATATTCTACTGTATTTAAAAATCTTAACTCCGGCTGTTCGCATAACTTCTTAAGGTCCGCTTCAATATTTTTGTCCT
>JBBRTN010000145.1:0-5541 GCA_038244395.1 Ignavibacteria bacterium | reverse complement strand
TTGTCTTTGTACTTTTCCTGAAGCGCTACAAGCCTGTCCATTACGGCTTTTACATAAGGACAATGGTTGCACTGAAAAATCAGCACAAGGACATCCTTATCGTTAAAGTCATCGGGAGAATAAAATTTTTCATCAGTTCCTATCAGTGAAAAATTTATTATATCATTCCCTGCATTTTCTTTGTTGCTGAATGATGGCATATTTAAAATGATTTTTCTTACATTCTTATATCATCGTCGTAGCTTTCTTCGTCTTCCTCACTGTCGTCCATTTCAGGATGATAGTCTTCATAGACAAATGTTATATGCTGTTTCTTACCGTCTTCTATGAACTCTTTGAAAATCTCCTCGGTAATAAATCTGTATTTTTCCCTGTCATCGCATTCGCCGTGGGTATGAACAATAATATTGTGCACGTCGAGAATCACCATAAGATTTTTAAGCTCATCTTTTATTTTTTTCGGATCAATCTTCTTAAGCTCTGTAAATTTCGGACTGCCGATCTTTTTGAAAACGCTTAACATCCTGGATTTTGAATGCTCTTTTTTAAATTCTTCAACGCTGTGAATGAATTCCTCATCATCTTCTTCGTCAAGATCTCCGAGCATTTCTCCTTCGAGCATTTCTTCAATTTCCTGATCATCCTTTGGTAACTGTTCCTCATCATTATTGAGTGAAGATTTCTTCTTCAAAGAATGGACTTTTTTTGATTCGTTCAGGTCTTTGTCCTGAGTTTTTTTTGTATGCATTTTAACTGAAAATTAATTAACTGGTAAATCGTAAAGATTTTAATAGTTTTTGTTATTTGATAAAATTGATTAATACAAATTACAATAATAATTGAAAGTATCAATTATAAATTTTTTATAAATTGAGAAACTCATATTGTAAGCAATTAAAAATTCAAGAGCAATCGCATGTTTAAAATTATTTAATATACATGAAATAAATATATATCAATGGAGTTACAAAAATCAGACTGTCAAACCTGTCCAGGAAGCCTCCGTGTCCCGGAATTATATCCGAAGAATCCTTTAAACCGCAATATCTTTTTATCAGAGATTCAAATAAATCCCCTGCCTGCGAAAATATTCCGATTATTAATCCCATAACCACTGCATCTGTAAGACTCAATACATCCGGAAAAATAAAGGGAATGAGTAATGAAATTACTACCGTAAAAACAAATCCCGCAGCAGCGCCTTCCCATGTCTTCTTTGGACTGATTGAAGACAATTGATGTTTACCGAACTTTCTTCCCCCGAAATAAGCAGCAGTATCGCAGGTCCATATCAATATGAAAATACTTATGACAACACGGCCGTGCTCTGAATCAGCCAGGGCATTGAGCATAATAAATGGAAAAGTTATATAAAATATTCCGAAGATAAGAATTAAAGGGTTCATCGGATTTTTTTCTTTGCGCAAAATTTCCGAAGCAGAAATTAAAAAGCCCGCTGAAAAAATAATTAATTCGAAATATTTCCGGTCGTAATAAGTAACTGCAATTGAAATCAAGGAAATTAATATACCCGGGATTTTCAGAGGAGAGAATCCTTTCGTTTCAAACATACTGCAGAATTCCCATAATGCAGCTGAAGAAACGACAATTGAAAATATTAAAAAATAAATTCCCCCGAAATAGGACGCACTTAGTATTAACGGAATGCCGATAATTCCAGCAAGAACTCTTTTCGTTAAGTTACTCATTGGTTAGATTAACCATTATCATTATCAATATTATTATCGTTAGAATTAGTATTAAGCGGAGGTAAAATTACAGTAGGGTTATCATTCTTCGTGACAGAATATTTTCTTATCAAAATTATAATTCCTGCGAAAAGTGCGAGGGAAATTATTCCCATCAGAACAAATTGTATTTCCTCACTTGATGTCATAGATGTCATATTTGTCGAGCCGGTTGATTCGAGCGAATCTGTCCCGTAAATAAATACTGCCAACGCCGAAATAAAATTATTTATAAAATGGCATGCAACAGAGGTATAGATGCTTCCGCTGTGATAGACCACAAAGGTAAGGAATATTCCCAGCACTGCAAGAGGAATAAGATTGAACGGATGAAAATGAAATAATGCAAAGAGAAAGCCGGTAAAGAAAATGGATTTCGAAGCAGGAATAATTTTTACGAAATTCTTAAATACAAGACCTCTGAATAAAAACTCTTCGCATATTGCCGGAGTAACTGCAATGACAAAAGCGATTATTAAAAATTCGGAAATTGAATGTGCCTCGACTAACTTTTCAGTTGTCGATTCCAAAACATCAAATAATTCTTTTATCTGAGTTATAAATTCTTTTCCGAAAGGGAGATTAAAAATCAGCTCATTCTGATAATACAGATAAACCTGCAGAAACGGTTGTATGACAAGAATCCCGATGATTGCAAAAATAAATACAGGCACCTTCGGTTTATACAGCCGGAATGTTTCCTTTATATTATTGTCCTGCAGCATGACAAGCAAGATCGCGGGAAAAAGTATAAACATATACTGTGCGAATGCAAGAATCATTCTTGTCAGATTTAAGTTGCCGTCTTTAATATCCATATCGGCGCCCAGGAGAAGGTAAGAGATGCTGCCTCCGACAATCTGGTAAAGGAAAAACACAAGAGAAAGTGAGAGAAATATGAAAGCAACAGGTGATAGTTTTGCGAGAGGACCTTTTTTCCCCCCGGGACTATTTACTGTAATATTGAATTTATTTTCATCCAAGGACAAAAGAGAATTAATAAAGAGAATTAATAAAATTGAAAAAATTTATATATTGAAAATTGATTAGGCAATATCATTAAAATAGATTTTTATTTAAAGAGTAATTTTGACAAGCCGCCCGGATTGCTAAGATGTTTTAAGACACAGAGTTTTAAGACACAGAGTTTTAAGACACAGAGTTAGAGTGATAGCGGAAAATCCTAATTAAGACAATTGAAATTAGAAACAATTAAAATTATTTTGTAATCAAACATATGAGTCAATCCGAGCCGCCGCAGTACGGTGAACAATTTACCGGGGAATATGAATATCCGGAGATTCCAAAAAAAGTAATTAAGTCAGGCATATGGATAAATATTTTATTATTCCTTGGCACCTTCTTTACAACAACAATTGCCGGAGTCTTTTGGGCAAATAAAGATCCATACCAGCTGAATAATTTTTCAATGGGATTTACATATTCAGTTTTAATTTTACTCGTCATATCAACTCACGAGTTTGGACATTATTTTGCAGCCCGTTTTCATAAAGTTCCTGTAACTCTTCCGTACTACATTCCGTTTCCGTTTATTTTCTTAAATCCGTTTGGGACAATGGGTGCAGTAATAAGAATGAAAGCAAGATACTACAGCCGTAAAGCCCTGCTGGACATAGGCGCAGCCGGACCTATTGCGGGCTGGGTGACTTCAGTGATAATTTTAATAATAGGTTTTGCAACTCTGCCTCCGTTAAAATATCTGTATAGCGTTCATCCGGAGTATGCGACTTCGGGAATACCGGTCGGGGGATTTACTTTCGGGTACAGTATTTTGTTCTGGGCACTGGAAAAAATTTTTACTTCTGCTCCGGGTGTATTCATGCCTCCGATGAATGAAGTTTATCATTATCCGTTTCTATGTGTAGGGTGGTTTGGTTTGCTGATCACTTCACTGAATATGCTTCCTGTCGGTCAGCTTGACGGCGGTCATATTTCCTATGCGATGTTTGGAAATAAACATAAATATATTGCTTACTTTGTATTTGCAATGCTGGTTATTTTCGGTTTACTCGGACTGCTCCCGTTAATTGATGTTAACATAAATATCGGTTCAATTAACTGGATAATCTGGGCTGCGTTAATATTTTTTGTAATTAAAATCAAACATCCTGAAACTTACTCCGAATCGGAAGAACCATTAGATGCAGGCAGAATGCTTGTCGGCTGGTTCACATATTTTATTTTTATTGTTTCATTCTGCCCTGTTCCGGTTTATGAAGTCTAATATTAAATTAAGTTGAAAAATAAATCCGCTCTTGTAATAATTTTTCTGACCATATTCATTGATCTTCTGGGATTCGGGATTATCATTCCTCTGCTTCCTTCTTTTTCCATAAATGAACTTCACATAAGTGAATCGATGATCGGTCTGATAGCAGGAATTTTTTCCCTGATGCAGTTTTTATTTACTCCGGTCTGGGGATCACTTTCAGACAGGTACGGGCGCAAACCAATTCTTGTGATGAGTCTTTTTGGAAGTGTTATTTCTTACCTCTTACTCTCTCTTGTATTTTCAGGAGTAATACTCTCGGCGTTTTTGCTTCTGACAGCGCGTGCATTTGCAGGAGTATTCTCGGCTAATATTTCTGCGGCGCAGGCAGTCATATCGGATATTACATCACCGCAGGAAAGGACAAAAGGAATAAGCCTGATAAGCGCTGCATTTGCTCTGGGCTTTGTTTTTGGTCCGGCTATTGGAGGGATTTTATCCGAGCATTTCGGTTATGGCTTTCCGGTTTATGTATCTGCTTGTCTTGCGTTTCTCGATGCAATTCTGTGTATTTTTATATTCAGGGAAACTCTTCCTAAAGAAATTCAGATTAAAAACAGATCAAATAAAAGAAATACTAATCCGTTAAATTTCAGATTAATATCCGGCATTTTAAAAAATGAAAACATCGGAAAATTTATTATTATATTTTTTGTAGTTGTTTTTGCCTTCTCAAATATATTCGGAACGATTCAGCTTTTTGCCGAAAGAAAAGACGGACTTAATTTAAATCAGGCGGATGTCGGATATGTTTTTTCTTTTATGGGAATTATCGGAGCTTTAGTTCAGATAGTTTTTTTGAAGTATGCAAAGAATATTCTTGGTGAAGAAAGAACTCTTGTATTCGGAAACTTCCTGGCGATCTTCGGCTTAGGACTTATAGGTTTTTCTACTAACTTAATATTTCTGCTTGCACTGATATTCCTGCTTGCAGTGGGAAATGGTTTGAGTAATACAGTCACGATAAGTCTTCTTTCACAGAATATAAACAGGGAAGAACAGGGAACCGTGCTTGGAATAAATCAATCGCTGAGTTCGCTTGCAAGGTTTTTAGGTCCGGTGTGGGGCGGTTATGTATACCAGCATCTGGGCTATAAATATCCTTTTGTCACCGGTGGAATATTCATGCTTCTTATAACAATTTATAGTTTTAATGTTATGAAAAAGGATTCTTCAATCACCTCGGATAAATAGGATAAATAGTTACATCATATAAGTCCGATTACTCCCATCATTCTCCCCGATTTGTCCCCGTCTCTTCTGTATGAATGCAGTAAATTTTTTTCTGTGAAAGTACAGAGATCTGAAACTTCTATGTTCTCTTTTCTTAAGCCTGCGGAAATGAGTTGATTATAATTATCCTTTTTTAAATCGAGATAATATTTTTCATTTTTAAAATACTTAACGTCATCATTAAACATCTCCCAAACTTCTTTACCGACTTCATAACTGTCTCCGGAAATTCCCGGTCCGATGAAGGCAATTAGCACAGAAAGATTGACG
>JBBRTN010000144.1:0-5542 GCA_038244395.1 Ignavibacteria bacterium | reverse complement strand
ATTTTCAATCTTTACACCTTTAATATTAATCTTATTAATCTTGGCTTCTTCTGCCGGCTCTTCCTTTACAGGACTGAGGTCGCCTTTGGAAAATTTCTTCACGAGTGTTTTAAACTCCAGCTCATCGAAAAGGGAAGTAAGTTTTTTTAAATCGGCATCTTTCTTATTAAGGTTGTGAAAGTTTATTTTTAAAGGAATGTCAGTTTTGATAGTGACGAGCATATGAGACATCTTCGCAAGGTCTCGGTGAAGAAGTATGTTCTCCTTAAGCTTCGGCTTTGTAATCTTATCAATGCCTGCATAAATATTTTCTATCGAGCCGAATTCCTGTATGAGTGACATTGCAGTCTTTTCCCCTACTCCTTTAATACCCGGGATGTTGTCCGATGCATCTCCCATAAGCCCAAGCACTTCAATCACCTTTGACGGCTCGACACCGAATTTTTTTCTTACGCCTTCAATGTCAATAATCTCTACCTCTGACATTTTACTTCCGTATAAATTTCTCGCGGGCTTGTACATAAAAACGTTTTCCGAAACCAGCTGCATAAAGTCTTTATCGGGAGTTACCATATAGCTCATAACTTTTTCCTTCTCCGCCTGCCTTACAAGCGTTCCGATTATATCATCAGCCTCATACCCGTCAAGCTCTATCATAGGAATTGTAAATGCTTTTATAACTTCCTTCACTTTTTCGATCTGCCAGGGCATATCAGTAGGGATCTCCTGACGCTGCGCCTTATACTCCGGGTATTCTTTATGTCTGAATGTAGGTGCAGAGGTATCAAAGCAAACTGCGATGTGATCAGGTTTTTCTTCTTCGAGAATTTTTATAAGAGAGTTTGTAAATCCAAATACTGCAGATGTGTTTTTACCTTTTGAATTTATAAGCGGACTGGATATCAGTGCAAAATATGCCCTGTATATCATTGCCATTGCGTCTATTAAAAATAATTTTTCGGGCAAATGAAGAGGATTTTTAAGATTTAAGAAAATAGAAATATAATTATCGTCTATCCCGGCTAAGTATTAATTTTCATAAAATAATATACTCTCAGAGATGAAGAGCCAGCAGGGGAATCTTTGTATGGTAAGCCATCTTTTTGGTCAGACTCCTGCTGAATATTTTATCAAACAAAGTTCTTTTCTTAATAGCCATTGCAAGGACATCAACATCATTTGAATTAACATAATCATTTATTCCTTCCAGCACATTTTCTTCTTTCACGAGCTCGAGCCTTATCTTTTCATAACCAACCGTCTTCTTGATTTTCTCGAATTCCTGCTTATTCAATTCGACTGTGTTTTTTTCTGAATCAATGATATGCAGCAATGTAATATTCGAATCAAAAATTTCAGCAAATGACAGAAGCCTGTTGAACGAAGGTAGACAGGTCTGAATTTCATCATAAGCATAAACAATATTTTTAATGCCGTTAAATCCTGTCAGCTGTGGAATGGCAAGGACCGGTACGGATGCTTTTTCAATTAAGCTGGCAGTATTGCTTCCGAGAATAAGTTCAGTAATACCGCTGGCTCCGTGTGTTCCCATTACCACTATGTCAATTTTAAAATCAGTTATTAAAGACAGGACTTCATCTACTACGAGTCCCTGTGTTACAATAGCTTCAGTTGTAAAGAGGCTGTTTCCGTCTCCGTCTTTATTTGAATCAATAATCCTTTTGCTTAATTTATCGAGACTTTCCTTTGCAGATTTTTCTTCTTCCTGATATGCAGACAGGTAAATTTCAGCAGGCATATTCGGGTCGATTAGCTGGACACTGTATGCGTGAAACAGAACCAGATTCCCTTTTATCTTTCGCGCAATTTCAATTGCAAAGTTAAGTGCATTATCC
Source organism: Ignavibacteria bacterium (assembly GCA_038244395.1). Taxonomy (GTDB): domain Bacteria; phylum Bacteroidota; class Ignavibacteria; order Tepidaquicellales; family Tepidaquicellaceae; genus JAGPCH01. Next base: position 3,686 of record JBBRTN010000144.1, on the reverse strand, counting down.
GCGTTTGGAGAAAAATCCGTCGGAAATAAAATATTTTTCATTTTGTAAATTTATTTTACTGAAAATTCTTAAAAATAATGCTTTATTACAATTGAATAATTTTTAAATATAAGATTGAATATTAGATATGGGATATTAAACATTAAATATTGAACATGTTTTTAAATATACTCTCGTTCCAACTTTAATCTTATTTTAAACATCGTTATTTTAAACTCAAATCAAAAATTTTTGGAAATAAATTATCTGATTATGAATTTATGAAAACAATCGGTTTGTTTTTATTAAGTATAAAAGAATACCTGATACTTTCCTTACTTATAATAATTTCACTCATCTTAATTTTTTCAAATGACAATTCACAGATAAGATTTCTCAGGGCAGTTGCTGTGGGCTTTGTAGGAGCTGTCCAGAGCGGAGTATCAGCAGTTCCAAACGTTTTCGAAATTCAGAAAGAAAATGAATTCCTTCGTGAAAAGAATATCGAGCTTTCTAATGAACTCTCGGCATTAAAGGAAGCAAAGCTTGAGAACATCCGTCTGACAAAGATTTTAAGTCTTAAGGAAAAAGAAGTTGCAGGAGTTGTCATTGCAAAAATAGTAAACAAATCGCTTGTTCAGGCAAGAAATACGATTACGCTGAATGTAGGTGAGTCGGACAGCATAAAAGTCAATATGCCGGTGATAACCGACGACGGGCTTGTAGGAAGAATTGTTTCTGCAAGCAATCATTTTTCGATTGCGCAAATTCTTTATAACAGGAATTTAAGCATCAGCGTTAAGATTCAGAGAAGCAGAGTTGACGGAATATTAAACTATGACGGAGCAGGGAATCTGATAATAAATAATGTCCCGAAGAGCGCCGATGTAAAAGCAGGCGATATAATAATTACCTCGGAGTACAGCAATTATTTCCCGTCAGGAATCCCTGTCGGAACCGTCATCGAGGAAGGAAATCTGGATAACCTTTTTAAGAAAGTTACTGTTAAACCTCTCGTATCCTTTTCATCGCTCGAAGAAGTTTTTGTATTAAAACATTTGCAGGATAAAGAGAGAATTGACCTGGAAAATTTATATTTTAAAAAATAGATTTTTATATTGTATATTACTTCATATTTAAAGTATGCATTAGTCCTGGGAGTATTGATTGTAGTACAGGTTTCTTTTATGTGGCTGATAGCAATTTCTAAATATAATATCACGCCGGACCTTGTAATTATTTTAGTAATATATCTTGGATACACCCGCGGTCATATTGCGGGAATGGTTTCAGGATTCATTGCGGGACTGACACTGGATATTTTAAGCGGTTCGTTTATAGGACTTTCTGCGCTGTGTTATAGCCTGTCTGGATTTATAGCCGGATATTTTAACCGGCAGTTTTCCGGAGACTCGGATAAAAAGACTTCAGTGATCGGGATCATTTTCATGTGCACGCTGATTGCTTACACTATTTTTTATTTAATTTATTTCCAGGGTTCTACGCTTTCTTTTTTTGAAATATTTTTGAAATATGTAATCACCACAACATTTTATACATCGGTATTCGGAGTAATTTTTAGTCTTGTATTCAACAGGTTTGATCTAAAAAAATCATTTTAGTAATTATTGAAAATTTTAAACACCTAAGAAATTGGAATTAGAAAAAAGAAAATACGTTATTTTTTCAGTCTGCATAATAATCTTTGTGCTGTTCGTTACAAGGCTTGCTTACCTGCAGCTATTCAGCATTGAAGAACTAAGCAAAGAATCGAATAAGAATTCGGTAAAGACTGTCACTATTACTCCTCCGCGCGGACTTTTGTATGACAGGAACGGGAAAGTCCTTGTAGATAACAAACCTTCATACACTGTCACCATTACTCCTTCACAGTTCAATAAAAATAATTTAGGTGAAGTGTCAGGCATTCTCGATATGCCGCAGGAAAAACTCGAAGAAAATCTTAAAGGTATAAAAGGGACGAATAAATTTAATCCTGCAAAAATAAAAAGAGATGTTGACTTCAAAGTAATATCAAACATAGCAGAAAACAGGGACAGGCTGTTTGGAGTTGATTACCAGATAGAAGCTATACGTTATTACCCGAATAATTTCAGGGGAGCGCATGAGTTTGGATACACGAGTGAAATTTCCGAAAAATCACTTACCAATCAGATAGGTGATTACTATAAGCAGGGTGATGTTGTGGGCTCAAGCGGAATCGAAGCGACTTATGAAAATTACCTCAGGGGAGTAAAGGGTTATAAATTTATTACTGTAGATGTCAAAGGCAGGGAGATTGGAAATCTTAATGAAGGCAAGAATGATATTCCGCCTGTTAACGGCTCGGATTTAATTCTTGGAATGGATAAAGATTTGCAGGAGTACGCGGAAAAATTACTTAACGGTAAGCGCGGCGCCATCATTGCTGTTGACCCCCGCAACGGAGAAATATTATGCTGTGTGTCGAAACCTGATTTTGACCTTGCGCTTTTTTCCGGAAAGACCGATCCGAAAGTTTTTGCAGCGCTGATTAATGATCCTGAAAAACCTCTCTTTAACAGAGTTGTCCAGACTAAGTATCCTCCCGGCTCTACATGGAAAATGATGATGTCTATGGCAGCGCTTGATGCAGGGATCATCACTCCTACATCCACAATAAACTGTCCCGGCTCGTTCACGTACGGAAACAGGACATTCGAAGATCACGGCGGTTATGGAAATATAGATGTAACGAGAGCTATAGAAGTATCGGCAAACGTTTTTTTCTACAAGATGGGACTTGCAGTAGGCATTGATAATTATAACAGGTACGGAAAAATGTTTGGCTTTGGAGGAAAAACAGGAATTGACATTCCTAATGAAACTACAGGCCTTCTTCCTTCCCGGGAATATTTTAATAAAAGATACGGCACGGACAAATGGACACAGGGCTTGCTTGTAAGTCTCGGTATAGGTCAGGGTGAGCTTGGAGTTTCGCCTGTACAAATGGTTGCCTATACTGCTTCGCTTGCTATGAACGGATTGTATTGTCAGCCTCATTTCGTTTCCAGAATCAGGAACACAAATACAAATACAGAAGAAGATGTAAAGTTCGAGCAAAGAAGAATTGACATGCCACAAAAATATTATGACGCTGTAAGAAAAGGAATGTACCTTGTAGTAAACGGGACAGGAACGGCAAAAGGGGTAAAGTCAAATGAGTTTGTTCTCAGTGGAAAAACCGGAACAGCACAGAATTCTTCGGGAAAGAATCATTCATGGTTTGTCGGCTTTGCTCCGTACGATAACCCGCAAATTGCGATCTGTGTTTTAGGTGAGAATGAAGGATGGGGAGCAAGCTTCGGCGCGCCTGTAGCTGCTGCACTGATGATCAGATACCTTGGCGGAGCGAAGTATGAAACAGACGGACAAATCAGGGCAGTTGGCGGAGGGAATGATTAATTTAAAAGAATTTTATTTTAAATGAAAAAAAATATTTTCGAGAGAATAGATTTATTGCTTTTAATTGTATCCGTAGCGGTAATTATATCGGGACTTCTTGCCATATTCAGCGCCACGTATACCAGCGGCACGGATTATTTTTCCAAACAGTTAAGTTTTTCAATTGCGGGTTTAGCCCTGATGATTTTCATAAGCTATATCCCTCCGAAATTTATTGCAATGTCTTCTTATATATTTTACGGCTTGTCATTAGTGCTGCTTGT
>JBBRTN010000143.1:0-5553 GCA_038244395.1 Ignavibacteria bacterium | reverse complement strand
GTCTAACCGTCTTGCGAATTATCTCGTCAGGCTCGGTGTAAAACCGGAAACACTCGTTGGTCTTTGCGTAGAACGGTCGGTCGAGATGGTTGTCGGCATTCTCGGCATACTCAAGGCAGGCGGTGCGTACATTCCCATTGACACTTCATATCCGAAGAGCAGAATTGAGTTTATGATTTCAGATTCCAAAGCTGAAGTTTTAATTACCCAGAAGAACGTTCTTGAAGAGTTGCCCGAAAATATTCCGAATATAGTTTTAATTGATGAAGACCGGAAAAAAATCTCGGAAGAAAGTCATGATAATTTTGAAAGCAATGTTACGTCAGAAAATTTAGCATACGTGATTTATACCTCCGGCTCCACCGGAACTCCGAAAGGAGTAATGATAGCTCATCATTCACTTGCAAATCACATGCTCTGGATGAAAGATGTTTTCGGATTTGATTCATCGGACAGCGTCTTGCAAAAGACTCCGTTCAGCTTCGATGCGTCTGTCTGGGAATTTTATCTTCCTCTGTTAATTGGCGGGAAGCTTGTAATGGCAAAGCCCGACGGGCATATGGATATGGCTTATCTTTCGGAAACGATTCAGAAAAATAATGTGACAATACTTCAGCTTGTACCTTCACTTCTTAGGATGCTGTTAAATGAAAATGGAATTGAAAACTGTACGAGCCTAAGGACTGTATTCTGCGGAGGAGAAGCGCTGACATATGAATTACAGGAAAAATTATTCGGGAAACTGAAAGTTAATTTTTATAATTTATACGGACCGACAGAAGCAACTATAGATGCTACTTATTTTAAATGTGAATCCGGCTCCGAAAATAAAACCATTCCAATCGGCAAGCCGGTATATAATACGCAGGTTTACATTCTGGATAAGAATCTCAATCCTGTGCCTGACGGAGTTTCGGGGGAACTGTTGATTGGCGGAGCAGATGTAGCGCGCGGTTACCTTAATAATCCCGGTCTGACAAAAGAAAAATTCATTGACGATATTTTTAAAAATACAAATGGCGGTAAGCTTTACAGGACCGGAGATGTTGTTAAATATCTGGCGGACGGTAATATTGAATTTTCCGGAAGAGCTGATCATCAGGTTAAGTTAAGAGGATTCAGGATTGAGCCCGGAGAAATTGAATCGAAGCTTATCGGCCATAATAGAATTAAAGATGCTGCGGTCATTGTAAGAGAAGACAAGCCCGGCAGCCAGAGACTGGTTGCATATATTTCTTTAAAAAATTCGGATGCGATTTCAAATTTAAATAATGATGCGAAAGAATTCTTAAGACAGACCCTGCCGGAGTACATGATACCGGCTGTGTTTGTGACACTGGATAAATTGCCTCTTCTTCCTAACGGCAAGATTGACAGGGCTTCGCTCCCTGTTCCTGAAATTACAAAGACAGAAGCAGATACATACGATGCGCCGTTATTACCAGCCGAGGAAATTCTTGCAAATATATGGAAGGAAATTCTTGGACTGGAAAAAGTAGGAGTTAACGATAATTTTTTTGAGCTTGGCGGCGATTCTATAATGAGTATACAGATTATTTCACGCGCGAATCAGTCGGGGATAAAATTAACACCGAAACAAATTTTCAGATATCAGACTATTGCCGGACTTGCAGGTGTGATTGATTATTCGACGCCTACAGTTTCCGAGCAGGGAATTGTTACGGGCAAAGTCCCGCTGACTCCTGTGCAGCGCTGGTTCTTTGAACAGGATTTGCCGCAGAAGGATTTTTATAATCATTCGGTTCTTTTGAAAGTGCCGAAAGATATTAACGAAAAGTTTCTGAATGAAGCTGTTACGGAAATAATAAAACACCATGATGCACTCAGATTAAAGTTTGAAAAAAAGAATAATGAGAAAAATAATGAGTGGGAACAATTTAACACTGAATTTAAAGACGGCAAATATTTTAATACAGTCAGCCTGGAGAAATATCCGGGAGCTGAATTAAAATCAGAGCTGGAGAAAAATATTTCGGACGTTCAGCAGGATTTGAACCTGAGAGAAGGAAGATTATTTAAAGCTGTTTTATTTAAAACAAGTCTGCAGGAAACAGACAGGCTGTTGATTGTCATTCATCATTTATGTGTTGATGGAATCTCGTGGAGAATAATTCTTGAAGACCTTTATAATTCCTATAAACAATTATCACGCTCCGAAAAAATTAAGCTGCCGACGAAGACTACTTCTTTCAGGGACTGGAGTAACAAACTTTCCGGATTCATTCCGGGTGATGACGAAAAAAATTACTGGCTTTCGGTTTTGGATTCGGGTTCAGATAAAATCCCCGTTGATTTTATTTTTACCAATAACGAAAAGGAAAATACGGCAGAATCAACAGAAGAAGTTTCAATAGAATTAGATGAAGCCGCGACAATGCTGCTTTTAAAGGATGTACCGAAAGCATATAATACACAAATAAATGACATACTATTGACAGCGCTTGTAATGGCATATGCTAAATGGGATAATGGAAATAAATTTTTATTAATTGACGTCGAAGGTCACGGACGGGAAGAAATATCAGAGGCAGTTGATATATCAAGAACGACAGGATGGTTTACCTCAATGTTTCCGGTAGCTCTTGAAATAAATTCAAATGATACCGGCAGCATAATCAAGTCTGTTAAAGAGAGATTAAGGGAAATTCCCAATAACGGAATTGGATTTGGTTTAATAAAATACCTGAGCAATGATGAGGGCTTAATGAAAAAATTAAAATCATTTCCGGGACCGGAGATTATTTTTAATTATCTCGGTCAGCTGAATGAAAATATAATTTCAAATTCGGACTGGAAACTCGGTAAGAAATCCATAATATTAAGCAGGAATAAAAACGGATTACGAAATCATCTCCTGGAAATCAACAGCATCATTATCGATAATAAATTAAAAATGGATTTTACCTTCAGTAAGAATATACACAGAGGAGAAACGATCGGGACATTTGCGAAGCATTACGAAGAGTCGCTTAAAAATATTATTGAACACTGCACTAATAACGATGCGGGAGGTTACACGCCATCTGACTTTGAAGCCGCCGGGCTTAACCAGCAGGAGCTGGACAATTTACTAGCAAACTTAAATTAAAAAATGGAACAGGACACAAAGAAAAATATAGAAGACATTTATGAATTAACTCCGATGCAGCAGGGGATGCTGTTTCACACGCTTTATACGGAAGGTTCGGATGCTTACTTCGAGCAGTTTTGTTATAATCTCGATGGAGACCTTGATGAAAAATTATTTCAAAAAGCATGGGAAGAAATTGTAAAGCGTCACGGAGTTTTAAGAACTTCATTTCAATGGAAGGGTATTTCAAAACCGGTACAGCTTGTCAGTAAAAATGTAGAGTTGCCATGGGAAAATCTGGACTGGAGTAATTTAACAAACGAACAGCAGGAAAAGGAATTCAAAGATTTTATTAAGATGGACCGCACGCTTGGTTTCACAATGGAGACGGCTCCTCTGATGAGGTGTACTTTAATAAAACTTGGCATTGATTCTTACCAGTTTGTCTGGAGTTTTCATCACATATTAATGGACGGGTGGAGCTATCCGGTTTTACAGAAGGAAGTTTTTACTTATTATGACGCGCTAAAAAAAGGCGAAGAGATAAATCTTCCCAAACCTTTATCATATAAACAATTCATACTCTGGCTAAATCAGCAGGATAAAAAAGCTGCAGAAAATTTCTGGAGAAAGGAATTAAAAGGTTTCGCATCCCCTACCCCGATGATAACTATGGAATTAAGGGAATCAATGAAATCAAATATATCAAACGGTGAAATTAAAAATGATACGAATGAAGAAGTCGGTGACCTCGAGATAAAATTAACTGCAGAATTAACCTCAGCGCTCCAATCGCTTGCGAAACAAAATCAGCTGACTCTGAACACCATTATACAGGGAGTCTGGGCGATAATACTAAGCGCTTACCGCGGAGAAGATGATGTAGTATTCGGCGGCACTGTCTCAGGCAGAACGCCAACACTGAGAGGCATCGAGACGATGGTAGGCTTGTTTATTAATACACTGCCAGTAAGAATCAATGTTGATAAAGATAAAGAAATAATTGCGTGGCTGAAGGACCTGCAGCAAAACCATATTGACAGAAATGAGTTTGCTTACAGTTCACTTGTTGATATACAGGAATGGAGCAGCATCCCGCGAGGAACTCAGATGTTTGAGAATATACTTGTATTTGAAAATTACCCGATTGATAAGTCTCTTGAGAACGGGGTTGCGGGAATAAAAATTAATAACCTTCGCGCATTCGAGAGAACAAATTTTCCTCTGACAATTTTAATTGCGCCCGGTGAATCTTTAACCATTCATATAGCATACGAAAAATCGAAGTTTGAGAGTTCGACAATCAAACAAATACTTTCCAACTTCAATACACTTTTGGAGGGCATTTCAAAAAATCCTTCAGCAAAAATTTCGGAGCTCTCTATTTTATCCGAAGAAGAAAGCAATAATATTTTATTTGAATGGAATAATACTTATAAAGATTTTCCTGAGGATAAAAATGTTTGCATATTGTTCGAAGAGCAGGCTGAAAGGACTCCGGATGCGGCGGCAGTCGAGCTTGATAATAAGACACTTACATATAAAGAGCTGAACGAGAGATCAAATCAAATTGCTAATTATCTGAAGAAATCCGGAGCCGGACCTGATGTCATTGTCGGGATTTGTATTGAGCGTTCATTTGAAATGGTGACAGGTCTTCTTGGAATTCTCAAATCGGGTTCAGCATATCTGCCACTTGATTCTTCGTTTCCACAGGAAAGATTATCTTTCATGATAGAGGACGCCAATGCGCCGCTGCTTCTCACCAGGGAAAGTATTGTCAGTAAGCTGCCCGTAACAAAATCCAAAGTTATACTCATGGACAAAGACTCAAATGAGATTTCAAAGGAGAGTAAAAGTAATCTGAAAATAAATTTCGATAAGAAAAATTTAGCATATATTATTTATACATCTGGCTCTACAGGGAAACCAATGGGAGTGCTGATGATGCATCAGGCGCTGACGAACTTATTATACTGGCAGCTCGAAGGACAGAAATTTGAAAAGGGCTTTAGAGTTTTGCAGTTTACTACATTAAGTTTTGATGTTTCATTTCAGGAAATATTTTCAACCTGGATTTCAGGCGGGACACTTGTGCTGATGAAAGAAGACGACAGGAAGGACCTTTCAAGAGTATTAAAAATAATTAAAGACAGGAAGATTCAGAGATTATTCCTTCCATTCATTGCACTTCAGGAAATAGCCGAAGTTTTTTCTTCATCTAGGGAAAAATCACTTGAGCTTAAAGAAGTAATGACCGCAGGCGAGCAGCTTCAGAACACTCCGGCAATCGTAAATTTTTTTAACAGTCTGAAGGATTTTATTTTTACAAATCAATACGGACCTGCAGAAGCCCACGTGGTTACCTCTTACCCGTTGAGCGGCGACGCAGGTAAATGGATGAGACTTCCTCCAATCGGCAAACCTATTTTCAATACGCAGATGTATGTTTTAAATTCTTC
>JBBRTN010000142.1:0-5553 GCA_038244395.1 Ignavibacteria bacterium | reverse complement strand
GCCGCTGCTGTATTAATGATACCGATGACAGTTTCAATATGGGATGACGGTTATGGAATTTCCGTACCAAGTAAATATCAGATCGCAAAGGAAAATATATCCGAGGTCTTAAAGGGTTATGAGTATGATGAGGAATCAGGACAGGGCTTTTTAATTTACACGGCGAAGGGTTGGGATTATCAGGAACTGATCACAATGTATGAAGAGGGGATAAAGATCGTTCGTGAAAAACATATTCCCGCTGTCTTTCATGTGCAGGAAGTTACGCAGCCGCAGGGACATTCTACATCCGGCTCACATGAAAGGTATAAATCAAAGGAAAGACTTGAATGGGAAAAAGAATATTGCTGCATAGTGCAGATGAGAAAGTGGATGCTCGCAAATGCAATTTCGACTGATGAAGAGCTCGATGAAATTGAAAATAATGCGAGGTCATATGTAAAAAAAATGCAGGTCGAGGCATGGAATGATTATATAGATCCTATTAAAAAGGAGAATGAAGAAGTAAGAGTTTTGTTTGATAAAATTTCTGCCTCAGGTATTAAATCCGCAGAGATTAATAAAGTCAGCGAAGAATTGAAAAAATCACTGGACAATAATCGTAAGGTTATTTCTGAAGCTGTTAATAATGTGTTAAGAATTGCGGGCACTGATAAGTTGGCTTCAAAGGATAATCCGGAAAAATTAGAAAAGTTAAAACAGTGGAGAAAAAATTTTAAAGAAGAAAATAACCGGAGATACAGCTCGCATCTTTACAGCGAGTCAAAAGAATCGGCAATGAATGTTGCAGAAGTGAAGCCGATATATAATGCCGATTCAAAAGTTCTGGATGGAAGGGAAGTGCTTAATGCTTTCTTTGACATAGCGTTTGAGAGAGACCCGAGAATATTTGCAATCGGGGAAGATCTCGGAAAACTCGGAGACGTAAATCAGGGAATGGCAGGTCTTCAGGAAAAATACAGCGAGCTCAGGCTTACTGATACAGGGATTCGCGAAGCAACAATTGCAGGTCAGGGAATCGGTGCAGCCTTAAGAGGACTGAGACCAATTATCGAGATTCAATATCTGGATTATCTATTGTATGCAATGCAGATTATCAGTGATGACCTCGCTTGTTTGCAATACCGGACTGCCGGCGGGCAAAAAGCTCCGCTGATTATAAGAACACGCGGACACCGTCTCGAAGGCATCTGGCATTCAGGTTCGCCTATGGGAACAATCATAAATTGTTTTCGGGGAGTTCATGTATGCGTTCCGAGAGACATGACGCGTGCAGCAGGATTTTACAATACTATGCTGAAGTCGGACGAGCCCGCACTCATTGTCGAAAGATTAAATGCATACAGACTCAAAGAAAAGCTGCCGGAAAATCTCAGCGAAATCTGCGTACCTCTCGGAGTTCCGGAAATACTTATCGAAGGAACTGATGTTACTATCGTCACATATGGCGCATGTGTTGACATCGCAAGAGATGCAATTGCAAAATTAAATGAAGTTAATATATCATGTGAATTGGCAGATGTCCAGACATTGCTTCCGTTTGATATTAATAAAATTATTTTACAGTCGCTAATGAAAACAAACAGGATTTTATTTCTTGATGAAGATGTTCCGGGAGGAGCATCGGCATTTATGATGCAGAATATAATTGACAGGGACGGCGGCTACAAATATTTAGACTCTCCGCCCAAATGCCTGTCAGCAAAGCCGCACAGGCCGGCCTACGGCACTGATGGTGATTATTTTTCAAAGCCCAGTGCAGAGGATATATTCGAATCTGTTTATGAAATTATGAATGAATCGGACCCGGAAAAGTATCCGGTGTTTTATTGAAACCGGTTTTAATTGGCCAACTGCTGAGATTAACTCATATGTTCAAACAACTAATACAACTAATACAGATATATTACAAATCAAATTGAATTTTAAAGATTGAATTAAAAATTAATTTTCATTTGGCACCCAACTCCTACGACTAAAGAGTGATCTATACATCTGTCATCTTTGCAATTAATAATATATTTTATACAAAAAAAAATAACATAATGGACTCATACAAACATCTCTATATCAATTCTCTGGATTCACTTTCAAAGGAAATCTCTTCATATAAGAACGAAGAAAATATCTGGAAGCTTGCCGGCGATATAAAAAATACTCCCGGGAATCTGACTCTTCATATCTGCGGCAACTTAAATAATTTCTTCGGAGCTGTTATCGGAAATACAGGATACGTGCGGAATCGCAATGAGGAATTCTCAAAAAAAAATGTGAGCAGGGACGAACTTCTGAAAGGAATTGAAGAAACAAAAGATGTAATGAATAAAGTTTTTGATGGTCTGAAATTAAGCGATTTGAATTCGCCTTATCCCAATAATAATTTCGGCGAGAACGATACTATAGGGATGGTCATTTCAAAATTAATTTTTCATCTTGGATATCATCTCGGTCAGATAAATTATCACAGGAGACTTCTGGACATTTAATATTTTATTCATTACCTCTATCATCTTTACTTCACCCGAACCTTATTTCATAAAAATGAAATAAGTCATACTATATACGATTCTTAAAACCCCGTACTTTTAAAAAATAAAATTTCTTTAATTACTTCAGGCTTCACCTTGTAACATAAAGTGTTTTTTTTGTAAAAGGCCTATTTAAATTTAAGATAAAAGAATTAAAAATTTTTAATTAAAAGGAGCAAGATCCTTTTCGTTTTTAGAAGACAGCCATTTGGCTTTCCTTAACTGAGAGAATTTTCTAATAAGATAAAATATAATAAGTATAACCACGAATGCAGTTATAAAAGGAATTATGAAAGATAGTATTGACATTGCAAGCGACAGAAAATTTTCTGAGGTTGAGACAACGGCATTCGCCGCTCCGCCTGTTGTCGCAGTAGATGTAAGCCGTGCGGCGCTTGCCCCGACTTTTACAATTCCTGCAGTCCCTCCCCCGACAATGATCCCGAGCACCCATTGAGTAAGCGGATTCGCATCGGTCAGGAATGAAGCTGTCAGTATAGTTCCCGCTATCATTGCAAGAGGTCCGGATATCGTGTCCAAAAGATTATCTAACCACGGAATATAATATGCGCCGATTTCTACTATTGATGCGGCTGCAAATGCTGCAAATGCAATCCAGCTCCCCATCCATTCGAATCCGGGAGATAATTTTAAATATCCAAGAAGGGACGCTACATTGGTTACAAGCATCGGAAGAAACACCCTGAATCCGCAGCTTGCCGAGAGTCCTATTCCAAGTAATATTCCTAATGCAATGTCCATCGTATTAAATTAATTGAATTAATGAATTAATTTTTTTTTTGAATTTAACCAAATCTAACCAAATAAAGATTAATGTAAAATATATTTTTAATAATTTCTCTAAGTCCTGCCAAATCTTTTATCCAGTTCGTCTGTAGTAATCCTGATAACAGTTGGTCTTCCGTGAGGACACACGTATGGCATTTGCGATGCAAATAAATTATCTATTAATCCCGTCATTTCGGAATAAGCTAGCTTGTCGCCCGCCTTTATTGCGCTCCTGCAGGCAAATGATTTTGCAAGATTGTCTCTCTTTTCCAGATTCAGCTTCAGTTCATATTCCTTGTACTGGTCTATTAATTCCTGAAAAATTTTATTCTCATTCCCGATTTTTACGTCAGACGGAACTCCTGTCATCTCAATAAATTCATCCTTCTTTAAATTAAAATTGAATCCTAAATTTATAAGCTCATCTTTCAGTGAATCTGCAATATGAAAATCTATTTTTGTTAATTTAATTTTTATGGGAATTAAAAGCTGCTGGGAAAAAGATGACTGAGAGTTGAGCCAGATAAATGCTCTTTCATAGAGAATTCTTTCATGCGCTGCGTGCTGGTCAATAATCATCAGGCCTGTCTCTGTCTGGCACATTATGTATTTATACTGATACTGCCATACATTAAAACTTTCTGTATCAGATTTTTTACTGTGTTCAAAAATATTATTCTGATACTTCTTTGACTGAACTGCAAAGTTATCAGTCTCTTCATCTTCGGGTTTTTTTGAAGCGTCAAAAATGGAATGTATGTTTGTCTCTTTATTCTTTTCGGGGAAATCAAAATTTTGTCTTTGAAAAGAGGTGTCGCCAGAATAATTTTGCGAAGAAGTATTCCCGCGGGAATTTCCGGCTGACTCTCTGTAGTGAAAACTTTCGGGAGTATCAGGAATGCCTAGCTGATTGTCAAACCCGACTTCAAAAACTATGTCTGCTTTTTTCAATGCTTCCCTGACGGCTTTTTTTACAAATCCAAATGCAGCGCTTTCATCTTCAAACTTGACTTCCATCTTTGACGGATGAACGTTTACATCCACTTTCCGCGGGTCTATGTCAATGAATAAAAAGAATGACGGGTAATTACCTTTCTCAATTAAATCATCATAGCCGGAATAAACCGCAAAGTTAAGAGACTTGTTGACAAAAAACCTCTTGTTTAAATAAAAGAACTGGTCCTGCCTGGATTTCTTTGTGAAGTTTGGTTTTGAAATGTAGCCGCGAACTTTTATAAGCTCATTTCCGTGACTGACTTCTATAAGCGATTCTGCAAACGGACCGGTAAAGATATTCTCCAGCCTTTCTCTTAAACCCGATGACTTTAAATCGAATAGCTCTTCATCATTATTTATAAAAGTAAATGCAACTTCAGGATTGGAAACTGCAAGGCGTATAAATGTTTCATAGATATGCCTGAATTCAGTCTGATTTGATTTTAGAAAGTTTCTTCTTCCGGGAGTATTATAAAAAAGATTTTTAACGGTAACTGATGTCCCTGTTTCGAAATTTATTTTCGCTGTTTCAGTTACTTCGCTGCCATCAACTCTGACAAGAGTTCCGATTTCATTGTCCTTCTTTTTTGTCTTAAGCTCGACCTGCGATACCGAAGCAATCGAAGCAAGCGCCTCACCCCTGAAACCAAGTGTAAGTATATTCTCAAGGTCTTCGTAAATTTCTATCTTGCTTGTGGAGTGTCTCTGAAAGCTGAGTACCGCGTCTTCTTCAGACATTCCCGAGCCGTCATCAATAATCTGAATCGAACTCTTACCGGCATCCCTGATAATAAGCGTAATATGATTTGCCTTTGCATCAATTGAATTTTCTATCAGCTCTTTTGCAACTGACTCAGGACGATTTACAACCTCGCCTGCTGCAATTTTATTTGAGAGTGACTGCGGTAATATTTTTATTTTATTTTCTTCCATCCGATGCTGAGGCGCATTTGATCATGCACACAAAATAATTTACATTTGTTTATCTGTAATGTCTTTCTATATCTTTTCATATTTTTTCATATTTTCAGGATCTATTTTTCAAAAAGCGCTTCGACGAAACTCTCACTTTCAAAAATCTGCAGGTCATCTATTTGCTCACCTATTCCAATAAACCTCACGGGCAGTTTCATCTCCCTGTTTATTCTTAATACAATGCCGCCCTTGGCAGTGCCGTCCAGCTTAGTCAGTATTATTCCTGTCAATCCTTCAAGCGCATTGGAAAATTCCTTTGCCTGGT
>JBBRTN010000141.1:0-5553 GCA_038244395.1 Ignavibacteria bacterium | reverse complement strand
TTCTCTGGGCGCATCCGGGAGAAGAACATTTACTAAAGTTATTCTTCCTCAATTAATTCCGGCAATAACCGGTGCTTCTCTGATTGTTTTTATGGCGAGCATGGCTTCGTTCTCTGCACCCTTTATTTTCGGCGGGTCAATAAGATTTCTGACGACAGAAATTTTTTCGGCAAAAATTAACGGGGATACTTCGGTGGCTTCTTTATTATCCATCATACTGGCAATAATCTCACTTGGGTTTTTAATGCTGTTAAGATTTTACAGGAAAAAAAGTGTGTCCGAGTCCCGATCAAAAGGAACCCTCAGATCTATCTCAGATCACACTCTGAAAAAAGCTGGATTGCCCGGCATTATATCTGTAATTTTGTTTGCAGTAATTGTTATGCTTCCCGTGTTTGCTTTGCTTTTCCTTTCCGTAATACCTGAAGGCTCATTGATGAGAAATTATTTTAAAGAACCATTTACGCCTGAAAACTATGTAAAAATACTGAGCGACTCTGCTTTCTTCGAGCCGTTTGCTAATAGTCTGAAAATGTCCATACTTGCAGTCGCAATAACAATTATAATAGGCGTGAGTGCTGCCTACCTGATTTCAAGAAAAAAAATAACAGGAGGTAGTATTATAGAGAGTTTGTTATCTCTGCCTTATGGAATCCCGGGTACCGTTATTGCTTTAAGCTTTATAATTAGTTTTAACACTCCGACAATATTCACAGCTTTCATTCCGATCGTCGGAACATTCTGGATTTTACCGCTGGCATATTCAGTCAGAAATCTTCCGGTACTTACTCAGTCATCCATCGCAGGATTCAATGCATTTGACCCGTCCCTCGAAGAAGCATCTTCTTCACTCGGCGCAGGAGGAGTGCGGACATTCAGGAAAATTATTTTGCCGCTTGTATATCCTTCAATACTTTCAGGAGCATTACTTGTGTTTATAAATTCAGTCGGGGAATTCGTCTCTACCATTTTGCTTTATACATTTTCTACGAAAACAATTTCCGTTGAAATTTATTCGCAGCTGAGATTATACAATACCGGTGCGGCGGCGGCTTACGGCGTTATTTTATTCTTACTTGTGATGGTAATTGTTTATGTTTCGAGAAAGACTCTGGATAGAAGCGTTGGGGTTGGATGATTGTTTAAATTATAAAATACTGATTAAATCTTAAGATTATTAAATCCAGTATTATCTTGCAATAATCTCATGAAGATATCCTGCTTTTGATTTTTTTACTCATAATTTTTTACCGTTTTTATGTTATAACTACGGTCATATTAATTATGAGTCAACGACCTGGTTTTGCATAAGCTAAGGGTTACATTAATTATGAGGCAATGCGTAAAAAATGATTAGTCTGATATTTAGCTTGCATTTTTTTTTTTATTTTTTTATGTTCACAGTAATTTATTTAAACCATATAAGGAGGATATAAAAATGAAAACTCTAATAGTCTTACCTGTTTTCTTTATAATCTTTCTTTTAATAACATCTGAATCCTACACAACAGATTCTTATAGTAAGAATTCTGCCAAGAATGATTTATTAACACCCTGCTGCAATAACTTTAGTCCCTTTTCTACTCCGGGGCAGAATTGGAGTTTACTTTGCAATAGTGGTGAAATTATTATTGATAGTACTTGCTGCGTTGATCTCTGGAATTGGTACCATGGAGCTCCTCCAGCTTCAATGCCTTGTAGTAGTGTTTTTCTAAGATGTCCTGTGGAGAAGCCATAAAAATATCTTTTTAATTATAAGTTCTACAGATTATGAATATAAAAATCGGATTAAATAAAATGAAAGTTATTTTATTCCTTATCTGCATTGTATGCCTTCCGGCAGTTACATTCGCACAAACATATTCATGGTATCAGCTTCCTAATTCACCCTATGATTTCGGAAGATTTGAAAATGCCAGCTTCATTAATGAAAATACAGGCTGGGTAATTAAACTGACGGGAACAGTTTACAGAACTTTAGACGGAGGAAATTCCTGGACATTACAGGACAGCATTTACTTAGGGGGCTTCAGGTCGGTGCAATTTATCAATGAATCAACCGGCTGGATCGGTTCATTAAATACCAGTTTCATACTTTTTAAAACCACGGATGGAGGATTCAGCTGGGATACAGTAAGAAATATACCGGATCCGAAGCCGCGCGGCATTTGCGGACTTCACGCACTCAATGAACAGTTTATTTACGGGTGCGGAAGATATGACGGCAATTCGAATTTTATAAAAAGTACTGACGGCGGAAATACCTGGATAACAAAAGATATGGCTCAATTTGCAAACGCTTTAGTGGATTGTTATTTTTTTAATAAAGACACCGGAGTGGCGGTTGGAAGTATAGGTGTTATTCCCACATACAAATCAACTGCATTGTATACGATTGATGGTGGTGTAAACTGGAGTGTCAGATTTACAGGTACAAGAAATCAAGAGGGAGGCTGGAAAATTTCATTTGTTGACAATCAAAACGGATTTGTGTCCTTAGAATTATTAGGCAGCACTTTAAAACATTTCATCAAAACATCTGATGGCGGTCAGACCTGGTCTGAATACTCCTTTCCAAATTCAAATGAGCAGGGGATTGGTTTTATAAATGCAAACACAGGCTGGATAGGGGGAAACTTCAATCCGACCTACGGTACGACTGACGGCGGAATGACGTGGTTTAATTCGAACATAGGTATAAACATCAACAGGTTCCTGATGTTCGGGGACACGCTCGGATATGCATGCGGTCAGTATATTTTCAAATATTCAAAGACAATTGGAATTACGCAAATAAGTTCTACTATACCTGACAGATATTCACTGTTTCAGAATTACCCAAACCCTTTTAATCCAGTTACTAAAATAAAATTCGACCTGCTATCAAATACCGAAGGTCAGACATCAAATGTAAAACTTGATATTTATGATGCGCTTGGAAAAGAAGTACAGGTTTTGGTCAACGAAAAACTTTCGGCTGGAAGTTATGAAGTTGAATTTAATGCAATTGGTTTTTCAAGCGGAATATATTTCTATAAACTTACAACTGAAAATTTCACTCAAACAAAACGAATGGTTCTTTTAAAGTAGAATTGCAAAAAACTTTCAAAAATAAGAGTTGAAATAAAAGCTTATTACCCTAGTGTAACATTATTTATGAGCCATTGCGACTTCTTCATAAATTTCATCATTTGTATTGACTTAAAAATTTTCCGTTATAAGTTGTGACAATTAAAAAATCAATATCCGCAAAAAATAGTTTACCGTTCGAATTTTCCAGTTGTAAAAATTACTATAAGAAAACTAATTTAAACTCATCTAAATACATGTAGCTAGTCATCTATTACTTATTCTCAATAATTAAAAAGGAAGGAGTAAAAAATGAAAAGCAAATATCTCAGCACACTCGTTTTAATATTAATAGGAAACATACTACCCGCTCAGCAAAATTCAGAAACCAAAAAATCCGAATATCTGAATTTCAGTTATTCTCTCGGTTTTGAAATACAGATTCTGACGATAGATAAATGTCAAATGTTGAATGTTATCTTATCATTCAAGTTTGACATTTTATATTTGACGTCTAACATACTGCGTCTCACGTTTGACGCTTGACGTCTCACGTCTCACGCTTCATACTCATGAAGTTCTTTCTCCATAATAACTATTTCTTTAAGCTGATTCAAAAACCATTTATCAATCTTAGTGGAATTATAAATCTCGTCAATAGTTGCATCAAGAAGCATTGCATACCTGATAAAAAAAATATTATCACTCCTCGGAGTCTGAAGCTTGGTGAGAATTTTCTGCTTCATTGATTTTTTTTCTTCTCCTTTTAAGCCCGACAGATATTCAAAAGAATAAACATCTTTTCCATCTGCTCCGAAGCCTGAACGTCCGAGTTCGAGAGAACGTATGGCTTTCTGAAATGCTTCCTTGAAATTTCTGCCGAAGGACATTACCTCGCCAACTGACTTCATCTGAACTCCCAGTACATCGTTATCCGGACTCGAAGAGCGGAACTTATCAAAATCCCATCTTGGAATTTTTACTACTACATAATCTATCACCGGCTCGAAACAGGAAGGTGTTGTCTTTGTAATATCATTTGGGATTTCATCCAGTGTATAGCCAACGGCGAGCTTTGCGGCTATCTTGGCAATAGGGAACCCGGTTGCTTTTGAAGCGAGAGCAGAGCTTCTGGAAACTCTGGGATTCATTTCAATTATTATTACCCGGCCCGTATCCGGATTGACGGCAAACTGAATGTTAGACCCGCCGGTCTCTACGCCTATTTCGGAAATAATTTTCTTCGCTGCGTCACGCAGCTCCTGGTATTGCCTGTCACTCAGAGTCTGCGACGGAGCTACAGTAATCGAATCGCCGGTATGAACACCCATTGGATCAAAATTTTCAATTGTACAGATAACTACAAAATTATCATTGATGTCGCGCATTACTTCAAGTTCAAATTCTTTCCACCCAATCAAAGATTCCTCAATCAGGACTTCATGAGTCGGAGATGCATCCAGGCCTCTGTTTACAATCGCTTCAAACTCTTCAATGTTGTATGCAATCCCTCCGCCGGTTCCGCCAAGCGTAAACGATGGCCGGATAATTATTGGGAAACCTATCACCTCGGCAAAGTCTTTCGCATCGGAAAAATTCCTTAAAAATTTTCCCTTTGCAACGTCGAGACCGATTTTTTTCATTGCATTGTGAAAGAGTTCGCGTGACTCAGCCTTCCTTATCGAATCAATCTTTGCGCCTATTAGCTCAATATTATATTTTCGTAAAATCCCTTTTTCATATAAATCAATCGCAGCATTCAAAGCAGTCTGTCCGCCCATCGTCGGCAGTATTGCATCCGGTTTTTCTTTTTGAATTATTTTTTCAATGTAAAAGCTTGTGATTGGTTCGATATAGGTTGCGTCCGCAATTTCCGGGTCAGTCATAATTGTTGCCGGGTTTGAGTTAATCAGCACAACTCTGTATCCTTCTTCCTTTAAGGCTATAACAGCCTGTGTCCCCGAATAATCAAACTCACACGCCTGGCCGATTACTATGGGTCCGCTGCCTATGATGAGAATTGTTTTTAAGTCAGTTCGTTTCGGCAAATTTTAATATTGTGAATGAAGCGGTGATAAATGATTATATGAAACGGTAAAAAATATTTCTGAATTTCCGGCTTAGACTTCAATTCGTTTGTGTATGCCATTTGTATTTGTAACTTTCTTTCTCATGTCATCCTTAAGTTCTTTCTCGTATTTCTTAATAACTTTTTTCACAAAATTATCCTGGATATTAATTTTCTCAAAAGGCTCATCAGATATTTTAAGCAGTTCCTCTTTTCTTGTATAATTGCCGTTACTGTTCATTACCCATGTCTTGGATGTATCGGTCAGATATAATTTTAAAATTTCTATAATGTCTTCCTTTATCCTGAAATCTTCAATATGAAAAATAAATTCAACTCGTCTGTCAAAATTTCTCTGCATAATATCTCAGATTCCTAGATAAATACATTGTCAGACGTTGTTCTGAAAATAATAT
>JBBRTN010000140.1:0-5570 GCA_038244395.1 Ignavibacteria bacterium | reverse complement strand
CAACTAACTATTACATAAAAAGCAATTCTCCCTGCATTGACATCGGCGACAGTCTTTCTATTTATGATGACCCGCAGGATCTGAATAATCCTCCCTTTGCTCAATGGCCTGCCAGGGGCTCTCTTAGAAATGACATGGGCGCATACGGAGGACAGGGAAGCAAAGTGATTGCAAATACTATTGTCGGTATTCAAAGTCAGCAGGAGATTATTAATCCGGATAAATATTATCTCGGACAAAATTATCCTAACCCGTTTAACCCGGTAACAAAAATAGAATATTTCATTCCTCAAAATTCTTTGGTGCATCTTGATATTTATAATTCACTCGGTGAAAAAGTCGAAACAATCATCAGCAGATTTCAGACTGAGGGAAATTATAATGTAACATGGAATGCGGGTAATTACAGCTCGGGTATTTATTTTTACAAATTAACTGCAGTATCAGGTAAAAATAGTTTTTCTGAAAAAAGGAAAATGGTGCTGGTAAAATAATAATTGTTTTGCCGGCAAAGCCCGGCTGCAATTTAAAAAACCCGTCGAACATTCGTCCGACGGGTTTTTCTTTTGAAACAATTAAAATAAATTTTTAATCAACGATCCTGAAGAACCGGTATTTTTATTTTTTTTATTTTATCCTTCTTTGTCTGCATCGCTCTTCTTCTCGGTCTTTTCCGCATAAACATACTTTCATCTGTTACTGCTGAATCATTTTTTACATCGGGATATTCATAAATATTATATTTGAAATTTCTTAAGACTATTTTGTCCTCGTCCTGGGATATTACATAGTTAGGCAGCATGGGGATTTTTCCGCCGCCGCCCGGCGCATCAATCACAAACTGAGGAACAGCAAGACCTGAAATATGTCCGCGCAGTTTATCCATTATCTCCATCCCGACTTTTAAAGGAGTGCGGAAATGATTTGCTCCTTTTGTCAGGTCAGCCTGATAAATATAATAGGGCCTGACTCTCATCGCAAGCAGTCCTTTCATTAATTCCTTCATTGTCTCTGCATTGTCATTCACGCCTTTCATCAGTACACTCTGGTTGCCAATGGGAATCCCTGCGTCCGCGAGCATTCCGCATGCACGCTTGCTTTCTTCAGTAATTTCCCACGGATGATTGAAGTGAGTATTGCAGTATATCGGATGATATTTTTTTAACATCTCGCAAAGCTGCGGCGTAATTCTCTGTGGAAGCACACATGGCATCTTTGATCCAAGCCGGATTATCTGTATATGTTTTATTTGTCTCAGCCTGATTAATATTTTCTCCAGCATTGTATCAGTAAGCATCAGCGGGTCTCCTCCGGATAATATCACATCGCTGATTTCAGTATGCTCCTCCAGATACTGGAATGCAGACTCGAGTGTTCTCATGGAAATTTTACTTTGATCTCCGACTTTCCTTTTTCGAGTGCAGAACCTGCAGTATAAGCCGCACTGCGAAGTAACAAGAAATAAGGCTCTGTCAGGATAACGGTGAGTAATGTTTGGGACAGGACTCATTTCATCCTCATGAAGAGGATCTTCCGGACTGTCAATGTCCTCCAGCTCTGCAATGTCAGGAACACACTGCAGCCAGATTGGATCGCCCGGATATCTTATCAATGAAAGATAATAAGGATTTATTCGCGCCTGAAAAAATTCATCAAGCTTTGTAGCTGTTTCTCTTTCAATACTGAACTTCTCTACAAGATGATCGATACTGCTTACGCTGTTTCTTATCATTTCCTGCCAAAGTTCCATTATTTCTCCTTTTTAAGTTTTGTGAAACGCAGGTGACGCTGGTATTGCCGATGGTCACGGATCTATTTTTATTTATTCGAAAATAAATATTCTTTAATACTCTAACTTAATACTTAATATTTTAAATTTAAAATTTATTAATGTCCCGGTTTCAAATCAGATATTTCCCGTAGACAACAAGCGAATCGCCAACACTGTAAAAATCTTTTATGTTCACCAGCTCCGTGTATAAGCTTTTCTCATAAAATTTCCGTTCCTTTTCATAAGATTGTTTCCCGCTGGTCTCTATTAAAATCAATCTTCCTTCTTTTGCCTTAAGATAACTTTCTATGAACTTAATAAGTCCGCTGCCGATTCCTCTTGATTGAATTTTCGGATTAACGGCAATCCAGTATAAGTCATATGTCCCCAGTGTTAATGGTCTCGGACCAATGCAAACATAGCCTCTGATCTCATTTTCATTCGTACCCATTGTATCCATTGTATCAATCGCACCCGTATCAATCGTATCAATCGTATCAATCGTATCAAT
This sequence comes from Ignavibacteria bacterium, assembly GCA_038244395.1. Lineage (GTDB taxonomy): Bacteria > Bacteroidota > Ignavibacteria > Tepidaquicellales > Tepidaquicellaceae > JAGPCH01. Next base: position 3,288 of record JBBRTN010000140.1, on the reverse strand, counting down.
CGTATCAATCGTATCAATCGCATCAACAAATATTTCATAGTCCTTCTGATGTTTGTCTTTTATATAAATGTCAATTAATTCTACAGCCGTTTTTATTTCTTCCTCATTAAAATTATTCGTATCAATTAAAATATCTTTGACCTTTTCCCTGTCACCTTCTGATAATTTTCTGATCATCGTAAATTTGTTATTGACACACTGCAGTTTAATCTCAGACTGCTATATTCCATCTTTCACTTGCAAACTTAATTATATTCTGAATCAGTTCATCATAGCTCCAGCCATATGCTTTTCCGCTTCGTGTAAATCCTGTGTCTTCATCTACATCTGAGGAAATATCCGGATTCGGATTCATCTCGAGAACATATGGAATGTTATCCTTCACACGAAAGTCAACTCTTGCATAATCCGATGCTCCGATTATTTTATATACTTTCTTCGCAGTGTTTTTAATTTCTTTCTCCAGTTCAGGCGAAAGATTTTTTGCAGGGCAAACAGCTTTTGTTCCGGCAAACTCCACTGTCTTGTACATCCACTTGCTGTTATAGCTGACAATTTTCTGATAATCATCAGGCATATCGCTGAAATCAATTTCCGAAACGGGGAATACTATCAAATCATTTTCGTCCCTGTTAATATTTCCCACGACGCTCACATTGATTTCCCTCCCGTCGATAAACTGCTCCACCAGTGCCGGCTGCTTATATTCATCGAGTATAAATTCAATTCTCGATTTTAGTTCGGTATCATTATAAACGACAGACTTATTTTCAATGCCTATGCTCGCATCTTCTCTTGACGGCTTTACAATCAAAGGAAATTTATTTTTTAATTTCGAATATCCGTTAGCATTAAATTCATTTGAGTTTTTACAAAGATAATGCGGCGCAGTCGGGATATCATAATAGTTAAGAATTTCTTTCACTCTCCATTTGTTCAATGCAAGTCCCAATGTCAGAGCGCGTGAACCTGTGTAAGGGATTTTCAATAATTCAAAGAGGGAAGCAATATTCATTTCCTGTGTCGGGTCACCGTCGAGTGATTCGCATAAATTAAATATCATGTCAGGTCTGTCGGATTTTAATTCACCGATGAGCTTATAAACATCAAGAGCTACTGCGACAATTTTTGTCTCGTGTCCGGTAGGACCCAGTGCACGCTGAACTGATTTCAGTTCATCCAGTACTCCGTATTCACTCATATCAATAGGTTCGGCTACCCTATCTATATCGGTTTCGTCATCATAAATTTTTCCTGTAGCGTATTGTGTAGGGTCGTTATATATTATACTTATTTTCATTTTTTATTTTTTACAATGCGCACTTTATAAATCGCTTCATATTTTTTTCGATTTTTTTAATTGATCTGAATACGGGTTCTGTTAACAGCTTCGTTAAGTACTGCATTAATCATTTCATTATAATTCAATCCGATTCCTCTTGCTGCTTTCGGGTAACATGAATTATCAGCCGGGTCAGGAAGTATGCCGGGAAGCGGATTTATCTCTACTATGTTCGGTATATTATTTTTATCAAGTCTTACATCTATCCTCGCCCAGTCCCTGATCTTTAAAGCCGAGTATGCGTCCCTGCATACTCTTTCTATCTGCTTATATAATTTTGAATCTATTTCCGCTGGACATTTAAAAATATCAAGCTTGTTTTCCCTCGTATCAAAGAACCACTTGACTTCATAAGAATAGATTTTGTTGAAGCCGTCGGGAACGGAATCAAGATTGATTTCCACTATCGGTAAAACATTAACGCTGTCACCGTTACCCAGCATTGCAACTGTAAATTCTTTTCCTTCCAGATAATCTTCTACAAGTGAAGGCTGATGATAACATTCTTTAATTCTTATTATTTCATTTCTCAGCTCGGCAGAATTATTCACAACACTCGAATTATAAATTCCCTTCGATGAACCTTCATGCAAAGGTTTAATAAATTTCGGGAATGAAATTTTTTCATCTATCCTGTGAATTGAATCCGTAATAAAAAATTTCGCGTTCGAAATTTTATAATAAGATAAGATTTCTTTGCAGCGTGATTTGTCATGACATATTCCTGTTGTAATGGAATCGCTTCCTGTAAAAGGAATGTTAAGCATCTCGAGCATAGAGGGAATTTGTGATTCGCGGGATGAACCGCTGAGTCCCTCGGCAACATTAAATACAAATTCGGGAGCGATGATCTTTAGCCTGTCATACGCATCCCTGTCTGCTTCAATAAGCATAACATCATGCCCATGGGCTTCCAGTGCGGCTTTTACGGCTCCGATTGTTTCTTCAGAGTCCCATTCGGCAAACGTATCGTCTAATCTTTCGGGATAATTTTGGATAAGATTTTCGGTAAGATATTTTCGATAATCTTTTTTTGGAAATGTTTCTTCGGACGCGGACAAAATGTTTTCGCTTTCTTTTTTTATGTTATACGTGAGTGCTAATCTCAAAAAAAATAATTTTAGTTAAAAATAATTTTGTCAAATATAACATTATAACTGTTATTGTCAATAAGATTTGCATTTAAATAAATTATATTTTTTAAAAAAAATAAAAAAAATATTTTTAGCAAAATAAAAAAGTGATTTCATCCTGTTAAAAAAGATAAAATCACCTTTGAAAAAAACCGTTTTAAAAACTTACTGCGCTTTATTAAGCCCTTTAACCCTGAATGATAAGACTATCAAAAGTATCCCGGCAATAAGCGCATAGATTCCGAATATCATTATCAAAGCAGATGCACCTGCGACAATATTAAACAAAACCAATAAGCCAAACAAAAGCGTAATGACTCCGCTTAGGATGGCAAGCCATTCATTTGGAATTTCTTTTCTGAGTTTGATGGCGTAGATGATCTGCATGACGCCGCCAATGATTGCCCAAAAAGCAATGAAATACATTATGAACGAAAGTACAAATCCCGGCATGAGAATAAACAGCAGCCCGAAGAGAATGGATAAAACTCCTTCAAGTATTCTCATTCCCCTGTCATCGCTTTTTATTGCAATGCCTTCGATGATTAAAAATATTCCGCTGAATACTGAAACGAATCCGAAGAAGAATAATAAATTAACCAGCACAATACCCGGAGAGAATAATGCAATGAGTCCGAATATTACGGCAAAGATTCCTCTTAAGAGAAGAAGCCACCATTTTTTCTGTAACTGTTGTAACATAGCTTTTTTTTTGTTTAGTTAATGAAAAATGATTGAGGTGATTTTAAGAAAAACAGTTTGAATTAAAAAATAAATTTTAAATTTATTACTGCTTTATCAATCGTCAATTGT
>JBBRTN010000139.1:0-5574 GCA_038244395.1 Ignavibacteria bacterium | reverse complement strand
TTTTCACCTGTGTCTATATAAACTGTTTTCAGCTTTCCGTTTTTTCTGAAATTTTTGTTAATGTTTCTTTCGAATTTATATCTCAGATTCTGGGTTTCATTAAAATCAGTTTCGAAAATATCTATGGACTTACCATGCTTTTTTATTTCTCCGTATCCAATCTTTTTCCAGGCAATAGATGCCGTAGGTTTTATTTCCTTTACTATAGGTCCTCCGGGAGTCCGAGCCATCAGAAACATAAGCAGAGTCTGCGCTCCGGCAAGTGAAGATTTGCTGAGTAATACCCTGGACGGCTTTTCTTCACTGTGTGTATAAGGTATATTGAGACCCATTCCGCCTGTACCGCTGGTTCCGACTTTAAAATAAAATCCCGTTCCGAATTCAATCATTGTATTGTGAAGGATCTGTATGTGCCGGATGAGCTGCGGAATATAAGACACGCACATCATTTTTTCGACTGAAGTTTTTAGCTCGCTGTAATTATGATTGTCAGGGTTGTTAAGCTGGCTCAGGATTTCATTATAAGATTTGTAAATATCCTGGTAAGCAATGGCTGTGGAAGTATTGATACAGTCAATTATTATTTCAGGTTTTGTTTTTTGAATTAATTTGTAAAAGGTGGATTCCTTTAAAATCCCGTCATTGAGTTCATTGACAATGTCACCCACTACTTTCAGTCTCTTCTCCGGATCATTAAGATAAATTTCTCTTGGCATATCCTTGAATTCATTTCTCACGAAAATATTTCCCCAGCAGGGTACGAAGAACCCTCCTGGTTTTTTATATTCTTTACTGAGCACGGCGCATATTTCTTCGGCGTCTTCTCTCTTCAGTGATGTCAGAAATATTTTCCCGGGTCTCTCTTCCATAATTCTTCTCGCAACTGCCGAACCAACAAGTCCCCAGCCCCCTAATATCAATACTTTCTTATTCTTTATATCCAAATTTCCTGTGATTGTTGTTAATGTTATTAATATTATTAATATTATTAATGGTTAGTTACGATTTCTTTAAATGATCCAGTTTTAATTACAAATAAAATATATTTCCTGCCGGTCGGGGATGTTCCATCGTCATTATAAAATGGGATTGTTATAGTCTTGTGAAGGTATTGTGCTTTTCTGAATCCGATTTTCCGCAGGTTGTTCATTCCCTTGATATTTTTAACGTGAACATATCCTGCAATGTATCTGAATTTATTCAAGCCGAGTATATAATCTATGAGTATCTTTGAAGATTCATAGCCGAGCTTTAAACCTCTGAACTCCTTATCTATTGCCGTTGAAATCTCGCATGCATCATCATAATGATCTCTCCACTTAAAACAAACATAGCCTATATATTTTCTTTTCACTTTAATTGCATACCATACCTCGACATCATTATCAGTCTTTTTCCTTATCCATTTTCTTATTCGGGGTTTTGTCCGGTATTTTAAATATTCCGGATTCAGGAATTCTGAAATCCCGCTATCATTGAATAAATTATAAATCAATTCCGTTAACTTCTCATCGTCATTTTTAAACTTTAATAAGGAACAGTTTTCGCCTTTGATGATTTTTTTATAATTCAATTCGAATGTACGATGCCCGGAAATTTAATAATCTTCTTATAAAGTCAGTCTTTTGGCACAACAGTACCGTACCAGAATTTCTTGGTTCTGTCTTTAATTTCATCTATGTGAATGTGCTTTGCTTCGGTATACTCCTTTAAACCGTCGAGTCCGAATTCTCTGCCAATACCGCTTTCTTTGTATCCCCCAAAAGGAGCCCTGTCGCTAAGCAGATGATATTCATTTATCCAGACTGTGCCTGTCCTTAACCTTTCGGCAAGATTAATTGCGCGTTCATCATTTCCTGACCACACAGCTCCTGCGAGTCCGTAAACAGAATCGTTCGCTATGTTTACTGCTTCTTCATCATCTTTAAATTTTATTAAAGTGACTACAGGTCCGAAAATTTCTTCCTGTGAAATTCTCATTTTATTAGTTGCATTTACAAAAACAGTTGGTTCGATATAATAACCTTTTTCGCCTACTTTATTTCCACCGACAAGAATTTCCGCTCCTTCTTTTTTACCAATGTCGATATAATCCATTATAGTATCAAACTGTTTTTTATTAATTACCGGACCAACATCCGTTTTCTTATCCATCGGATCGCCGATTTTCATTTTTTTAATTTTGCTTTTAAGCTTATCTGCGAATTCATCATAAATGTTTTCCTGAACCAGGAGCCTCGTTCCGCCTTCACAGCATTGACCCTGGTGATAAAACCCGGCATATATTGCGCCGTCCACACTCATATCAATGTCAGCATCGTCGAGAACTATATTAGCCGATTTCCCTCCGCACTCGAGAGTTATTTTTTTCAAATTGCCCGCAGCATTTCTCATAATTATTTTCCCAACCTCTGTCGAACCTGTGAACCCGACTTTATCAACTTTCGGATTTGTGACTAACTCTGTTCCGATCTCGGTTCCGCTTCCTGTAATAATATTCACAACACCTTTTGGCATATCGGTTTCGCTTATGAGACGCGCGAGTTCGCAGGCCGTCACGGAAGTTTCCATTGCGGGTTTTAAAATAACAGTATTACCCGCGGCAAGTGCAGGACCTAATTTCCATATTGCCATCTTAAGTGGAAAATTCCACGGTGTTATCAAAACGCAAACGCCTATCGGTTCTCTCCGGATAATATTCTTACTTACTCCTTCTTTTGATAGTCCTTCCACATTCTCATCCAGATTAACTGCAGCCATCTTTGAAAAATAATTAAGACTCTTGGCGGAAAGGAATATATCTTCACCTGCTTTCTTGATAGTCGAGCCCGAATCCATTACCTCAAGCTCCGTAAGTCTCTTTGCATTTTCATTTATCTTATCCACAATCTGCTTAATGATCCTGCTTCGCTCTTCCCTGGTGAGATTAGTCCAGATACCGCTGTCAAACGCTGTCCTTGCTGCATCTACAGCATCCTTAGCATCGTCAATGGTTGCTTTTGAAATTTTTGCTATGACCTCTTCTGTAGCCGGATTTACGGCATCAAAGGTGCACCCGTCACCGGATTCTCTAAACTTTCCGTTTATGTACAATAAATATTTTTCCATTTATGTAATTTATATTATAAAAAATTTTTTATTACTGATTGTATTGTGATTTGCAGTAGAAAGGAAAACAAATTTGAAACCGGATTTAAATAATACAAATTACTATTTCAAAAAAATCACAGTAAAATAAAAATTACATATTACATATATAGATATGGTTTCCATTCCTCATCTATTCTTCCTGCAAAGTTTTTGATAAAAGTAATGTGTGAAGGTCGTTTCGGCATATTATACAGAGACATTTTTGCTTCTTCAGGTGTTCTGTTGCCTTTTTTGTTATTGCATTTTATGCAGGCAGCTGTAAGATTTTCCCAGCTGTCTTCTCCGCTTCTGGATTTAGGCATTACGTGATCGACAGTTAAATTTGTCGTTGTCCCGCAGTACTGGCATCTGTGGCTGTCTCTTCTTAATATATTTTTCCTGGATAAAATTATTTTCTTGAAAGGGACTCTCACGAAGAAAACAAGTCTGACAATACTCGGGTATTCAAAACTTCTTTTTACACTGGTAACTTTTTTTTCCGCTATACAGTAAATCGCTTCGGCCTTACCAAGATAAATGAGAATAACGGCTCTTCTGACATTGCAGATGGTCAGCGGTTCATAGTTTTGATTCAAAACCAGAACCTTTCCGTTTAAATAATTTATTTGATTGTTATATCTATGTCTATAGTCATGCTCGAAGAAGACGTCCTCCTTGTATTTATGGATAATTTAAATTAAAGATATTAATAAGAAGAATCAATTTTAATTTAAGGGGAGCGGTGAAAAAAACAGATGAGTACTGTTAATAATTTTCCTTTATAAGTTCTTCTGCCTTCTCCAGTATCCAGTTTTTATTGATTAATTTTGCGGTCGCGAGAATTTCTTTTTTAATCTGTCCTATATAAATTTTATCTGAACCGGTTTTAATCCGGATAAATTGCCTGACATATTTTAGGAAATTAAAAAATCCTTCCTTGTAGCTTTCCGAAGTCGATTTACTATTGGTGAGGAAATGAGTAAAAGTATCAATTAAAGACAGAGCGGATTCAAAAGAATTCATTTCGTAATAAATTTTCAAAGTCAGAATACGGATATCATACTTAAAGACAAAAAAATCATATCGTACTCCGGAGATTTCTTCCAGAGCCCGTGCATAATCTTTCTTTTCAAAATAAATTAATGTATATGCGAGATGACGGACTTCATCGCGGTATTCCGGCATTACTTCAGACAGATGTTTATTTATGAAATCCTCCGCCCAGTCAAATTTCTTAAGAGCAATCGCGGTATAAAATATATTCCTGAACAGGTTGACCTGGAAATGCTCGTTGGGAGAATGAGTATAGATATTTTTAGAAAGCATTTCTTCGTACACAATCATCAGCTGTTTGTAAAAATCTCTTTTACCCGAACCGGTATTAGAAGTGCAAATGCTTTCGAGAATTATAAACAGATTAAATTTCTCTTCTCTCTTAAATAAATTCAGGTTTTTAAAAATCAGGTCTTTGAGTTTGTAAAAATATTCTTCCTTATCAGGGTCGATTAATGACATATACATATAATAATAAATAGAAAGAACTGAATAGTATCGGTAATTATTTTTTTCAAGGCTGGTAATAAATTTTTTTATGTCGAAACCCGAGAGAAATTCATCAACAATATTGTATTCGAATTTTACGTTAAGCACTTCATAATGTGATGAGAGCTCCTGGGCGATGTTAAGGATATTTATAAGGAAAAAATTAATGAGATATTCCCCCTGCTTCAGTACATTCATGCCGCTTTCAGGCTGCTTGTTCCTGGATATCATATTATCTATCAGCAATGACTCGAATTCAAACCGGTCTAAAAAATATTTAATGTCTATTGAATTAAAAGAATCATTCCGGAGACTTTCCTGATTATTTTCCCCGAGCATTTCATTTGCCGATTTCATATTCATGTTAAATAAAACCTGGATTCTTCTTTCGTCAAGTTCATTCAGCAATAATTTTTTTTCCTCAAGGGGATTCTTTTTTAAATTTATGCATGCAAGATATTCTTCGGCTAACTTCAGCAGGTCGGATAATAATATTCTCATTACCGTATCGTTATACATTTTCCCGGGATAAATTTTCATGAAAATATTTTCTTTAAGCAGATGTTCATCCTTAAATTCCGGAAAATACTTTTTCACAATTTCGGTTACCCTGATTACATTTTTATTTGAGTTATGAAAAGGGGAGCGGACGAAATTTCTGAATCCCTTTAACTCCTCAGGAGAGAATGTTTTGACAATGTCTAAAAATTTACTTTTTAGCATCTAACATTTTTTATATTTATACAAAATAAGACTTAATATTGTATAATATGAATTCATAAATTTATAACAAATATATTACGGCTGTGAGTAATTAATACTCTAAACTGATTTAATTTTGCTGTGTATCAGGAATGGATGACGGTCTGCGATAAGAGGACGGGTGTTAGCTTTGGTATCTAA
>JBBRTN010000138.1:0-5615 GCA_038244395.1 Ignavibacteria bacterium | reverse complement strand
TTTCCCGTTTATGTCAATGCTGCTCCCCCACTTCCTCTGTCCGGATAATACAAGTGCATTCTCCGTTTCAAACCAGTTTGTTAATGCAAATGACCTGTATCCTGCGCCGCCGTCAGAGTCCTGATGAATATTGTTAGCACAATAATAATAGTATGCCGCATCAGAGTATGCCTTTGCCTTTTGAATTATTTCTGCAGTCAGAAACGCCCTGCGTTTAATAGTGCTCGCAAGCAAAGTATATCGCTCGGATGTTGGTCCCACTTTGATAAGTATCTCAAGATCCTTTATTACTTTATTCATTGAAGAAATTAATTTTTGCCTCTTCTTTGGGAAATGCTTAAAATCACTAATGTATTTTTTAGACCTGACACTGCAGTATTTCTCGACTGCTGAAAAAGAAAATGAAGCGTTCTCCATATCAAGTAATACTTTGAACTTTGCAATTGATAAATCATATTCATTCAGAGCTGCTAATATAATTGCCTCCCTTTCAGTAATCTTTGCATTTCTTATTTCCGCCTTGTCAACAGCTTTGGTTATCTCAAATAATTTTTTGAGATAATCTTCTGTGAGAGAATAGCTTCTCTCTATATCATTTAGCAAATTCGACAGGTCGACTTCAGCTTCCTCCTCAATTAAATATTTTATTTCCGAAGAACTGTTTTTTGTATCGAAAGGCATCATCCTGTAAAACGGGTCTCCATAACATTGATATGCTCCCCATGTATTCTTGCCCGGATAATTGTCATAAATTGTCTCCCGCGCCTTTCTTATTGAATCCCCGAAATTATCTCCGGCAAACATTCTGTTATAAAATACTTCAGTGAATTCCATCGCAGCAGCATCATCAACAGCCCATCCGGCCGCTATCACAGCCTTTACTCCGTTTTCAATCAGCTGTGTTCCTATGTTTGCTGCAAGTTTGTATCTCCGGCTGACAAGTTCTTCCACTGCACCTTCAGTCTTTCCAAGATAGCAGCAGTTTACAAAAACCAGTTCCGGCACTGAACTCATCTGTGAGATTTCTCTTGTGGACAGGCAAACTCCGTCGCCTATTAACATCCCTGAATATTCGGAAATGTCTTCATTAAATATTCCGTGACCCGCAAGATGAACAATCTTGTAATCATCGCTGAAGAGCGATTCGATAATTTGCCCGGATGTGCCTTTAAGAATTGTCATCGGATCAAATCCTTTTTCTTTCAGAACTTTCGAAACCATTTCACCCTCCCGGTATGCTCCATCAAGCTGATTAGCAAATCCGTTTAACTGTGGGTCGCCTATCACAAGCGCTTTGTTCTTTGTGACTGAGTTAACAGTCAGCCTGTAATTTTGCGTTGCAAGCTGCCTGATCATTCCGGCAGACACGCAGAGAGGTTTTGCTTTTGCAATGTTCGGATTATTATGATTTGATGTATCGTGAAGCAATTCCCACGGATATGAGGCTGTATACTTGTCCAATATCCAGTTAATATTTCCGCGGCGTTTAAGCTGTGGCTTAAAGTCATTTGGAATTAATAATTCAAATATAGTTTTTGCCTTTGTGTCTGACCATTTATTATCTGTCGAAATATCTTCAATCAATTGTTCAATTACCTTAGGACTGCTCAGCAGCTCCTTTTGCTCTTCTCTTGCGCTTCCGGTAGATGAATTAAACTGAAGACACGTAATGTTTCCCTTTATGTCTTCCTTTTTGCTGACCGTAATCCTGTTCCACCATCCTTCAGATTTCTCAACAGGTATTCTTTTCTTCGAGCCAAGTAAAGTTTTAATTGTCTTTCCTTCTTTTACAATGTTCAGTGTCCTGCTTTCCTTCTCTATGCTGCTGATAGAATAAAAGCAGCTTATAGCCTTGTCTTCATAAAGTTCTATAAATTCTATTTCCTCTATGATCTGAATATTTTCCTTCCGCATGTTTTTCATCTTCATATTAGCGTTCTGAATGCCTTCTATGATTGCCCTTACCGATGATTCAATATTAAGTCCGCCGAAACCACTGCCTATTACCAATGAAGAAATTCCTGTCTTACCGTTTATCTTTAATAAAGGTAAGTTTTTTAGCCGGCTGCTGTTAATGTCGAGAAGATAGCTTGTAATTCCCTGCTCGATTGTTTTGGTTAATTCGGATGCTGTAAGTTTCCCCGGCTCTCCGAGTCCCACTACGATAGCTCCGCTGAAATTATTCAGATTATCAATCCTGTTTTTTTCATAATTCATTTTTGATAAAAAGATTTCACTCGTTCCTGTTTCACCCGGATACAATCCAAGCATGTGTCTCTCACTCAGAGCTTTGTCCATGTATTCATCTATAGATGCTTCAGCATACAATATTCCGTCATTAATAAAATGTCCGGCAAGTACAGGATAGGATGCAAAAAACAAATCACCTCTGCTTACCGAAACATGTATCGGCATTTCACTCGGAGTGGTTTCTCTTTCATCACGTAATCCCAGTACTGTGCGCTGAATCCCTTCGGATGAAACATCAAGGTTATCCATTCCCGGAGTACGGAATAATTTTTCTTCTCCCCTGACCGCCGGTCTTAACCTGCTTAATAAATTTGTCCTGCCCGCAGAAAATATTTCTGAAATTCCTTTAAAAATTGAAGGCTCATTTGCAAGCTCTCCGTGAGTCACATCCGTATAATAAACAGAATCAGTACCAATCATTTTTTCAGGAATGCCCGTATCCCATGTAACGCTTTTATCTCCTTCGCCAGTGCTCAAAAAAACAAGTTCGCTTCCCCTGTTATTCTTTTCTATCCGGTATCCGCAAACGGTTGATTTATCTTTACCGGCGATATAAACTATATTAGTATAATCAATCTTAACGGATTCATTTCTTACCTCATCACGGTGCGCGCTGAATACCTTAAGGTCTTCTGCAGACGGAGTTTCCCAGTCATCAATTTCCGCTTCCTTTATAATTGAATCCCAGGTTTTCTTATCTCCGAAATTATTATTCCCATCAGTGCTGTAAGGCAGCAGACTAAGCACTCCGGGCATTCTTGAAAACAACTTTACAAGCTCCCTCTTATTATGAAACACATCAATCATACTTAGCTTTCCGATTATATCATCCTGTCCGAATAATACGCTTGGTATTACGTATGATCCGCCCAGCGGCGAACCCAGAAATATCAGCTTAAATCCTGCAGACTCATTGAGTTCTTTCCACGTGTCAGGATACTTTATAATAAAATCTCTTACAAGCACTCCGCCCATAGAATGTCCGGCAATTTTTATCGGCTGCTTATATTTCAATAACTCTTTTATTTTTTCATTAAACAGATTTGCTGTTTCACTTAATTGTATTCTCCAGTCATAAGGAAAAGTAACAACATCATATTTATCTGAAAAATAATTGACAAATTGTTCGTATGATGTTTTAATTATTGATGGAGCAATGACTCTTTTGGAATTTATGTCGAGCTTAATTAAATCTCCGGAAATGAAATTCCAGTAATTCATCCAGACCAATTCATCTTCAACAGTAAGGTTAGATCCCATTATACCCGGCAGTAAAACCAGTACAGGCTTTGCTCCCGTAACAGTATCTTTAAATACCTGTCCTCCTGCCGGATGAAGTATGGCATTTCTATCCATCATTGCCTCTGCCGACCCTTCATCCAGCTGTGTAAATCCGGGTATCATTCCGTCAATGCCGGTTTGTAAGGCAAGTACAATTGCAGCATTCGTATTATTATTTTTAAAATAATGGAAGTGATCCACGTCCGGTGATTCATCAAAGAAATACTGAATATTTCCGGACCTTCTTGTCCCCTGGTACATTGAGCCTGTATTTACTACGAGGTCGTTGTTTTTTGTATAAAAAATTCTGCTCGCAATTATTAAAAGCGCCTTTAGATTAATTTTAGTTTTACAATTTCCGGATATCACTATTAACCTGTTATCAATTACATAATTTGTCTTTGGATTATTAATTACTTTTATGATTTCTGAAAATGGATTCATTGCTTCGAGACCGGGAAGTGAATTAACATCATTCTTGCTGTCTAATACGGATGCTATCATATTTGTAAATGCCCCATAGACGGGATTGGCAGCAGCGCCGGTTCCGAACCCGATCAGGTTTGCAGTAATATTAAAAAAATTATCCAGCCTGTCTGAAGCAAGCGTCGTCCCGCGCGCGGGACAGGCGACTCTTATAAATTTACTTACAGTAATTTTTTTATTCTTAAATTCATCCGCTATTGCTTTGATATATTTCACATCATCTTTTCTGCCCGCTTTATTCAGACATTCAATTTCTGTATTGTCAAAACCATTCTTATTACTCGCAAACCTTGACAGGATCTCCCCAAGGAGTCCGCCTCTCGAATGACTGATGAGATGAAGGTCAATATTCCCGGAAAGATTTTTAACAAGCTCATATACATTTTGCAATGGACTCTTAGTCAATGACTCATGCTGAAATGCAATCACAGAGCTGCCGTAATTTTGCTGAATATAATTCCAGAGTGGAGTATCTTTTAATCCGCCGAATGAGCCGGTTACGGAAGATGCAGTCCCGTGAAGAAAAAGCAGGTACGGTTTTGTGTTGTCAGCCGGAGTAAATTTTTGCAGTTTGAAATCAGCATCAAGACGGTAAAGACCACTGTAGCCCTCAAGCTGTTTTTTTTCAAGTTCATCTGCGACATCATGCACGGTTTTATTTACAATTTTTTTTGTAAACACATTCAGAACTTTTAACAAAACATCTACTCCGATTCCTCTTTGACCGGACTCACCGCGAAGTGTTGAGGGTATTTCAAATGAATCGCCTGCAGACCGCTTCTGCATTGCAGCTTCGGGAAATATTTCATCAAGATTATCCTGTCCTGAAAACCATCTCGTGCCGTCTTCAAAGGCGAGTTCTAGAATATCATTTTTTCCAAGAGTAATCTGATGCGTTTCGGATAGTCCTCTCGTGCTGCTTCCTACAATATATGACTGTTTCAGCTCAATAAGGTCTCCGGATTTTTCTACTTTGACGGGAGAGACATTTACACCTCTGACGGAGATTTTATTTATTTTCATTTGATGTAGTTTACTAATTTAAGAATATGACTGCAAAGGATTAAAATGTAATTTAAATTAATTCTGTTTTGAAAGAACATTAGAAGCTTGGGGAATGCTGATGATATGAATCTGTACTTCCTGTTATATTACAAACTTATCTATAATACTTTATTAGAATATATTCACAAATTTTTCTCCCGTGAAAATGGCGCGATCGGAATGTAATATGTTATTGCAATAAAAAATTACTTTATAACTTCATAAGTCATTAAAAAAATCTTCTTATCCACAGGATACATTTCACCATTAATTCCGAGAATGAGGTAATCTCCTTTTTTTCCCTTCATTATCCCTTCCATAGTTTCGACTTCAAATGATTCTTCTACCTGAAAGAATTTAACCGGTATCGGTTTTTTTACTGCATGCTGAAATTCAAAATCGGGAATTTCATCTTTACTGAACTTCTTCATAGTTAATTTAATAAATTTCCAATATGTTAATTCTGCCTGTATCCTTCTTTTTTAAATCGTTCGGCTTCCTGGTGTGAATTTTGAAAATTTTTCATTCCAATTACTTTATCATAATATAAATTA
>JBBRTN010000137.1:0-5619 GCA_038244395.1 Ignavibacteria bacterium | reverse complement strand
GCTTGACCGGCTGAATGATTTGAAAATTAAGTTTAGAGAAAACGGAAGTTACGAACAGGATGGATTATTCAGTGACAACGAAAGCAGAGCAGATTCAGGAAATATTTTATTTATAGATTACATGCATTTACTTTTAGGAGTTGCAGAAAGTGGTGAAAATCTCATTCCCTGGCTTGATAAGTTCAGTGGGAAAAGACCGATGATACGCGCGGCATGCCGTTATCTTATAAGCCGCGGACAATTTGTAAATCAAACTAACAAAATTCTAAACCTAATAGAATCGGAAGAGAAATCTTTATTTTCACCAACTAATAAAAATTAAATGCCAGGTTATCAGCTCATTGAAGAAAAATATTTAATACCCTTAGGTCAGACAGGAACAAGAGTAAAGAGGAATTCTATCAGGATTGGTTTTCTTGATTTTCTCAAAGAGATAAAGGAGGAAGATTTCCCATATAATGAATATACAAGTTTGCTTGTAGTAGGTTTGGAAGACGTACTATTGTATGCAAGACAGAATAAAGAAATGGAAGAAACTGCAAAGGACATTAGAAGAATCTTACAGATGGCGGCGGGAACATTTGAATCTTATAATTGCGGGAGCGTTCAGATAATGTTTAGAAACGAATTAAGATGGGGCGAGAGATTAGAAGCAATCCATCCCGCAGTAAAACTCCCGGTTTATTTGATCTTCGGGTCTCCCGCCGCCGACATAGATGACAATAATAATATTTCCTACAGAGTGTCGTTTAATATTTCGGGATAATAGAAAGTAGAGACGCACAATTGTGTCTCCTACATTCTGATAAAAATTAAATTTTAAATCATGGATACTGAATTAGAAAAATTACCAAAAGCCGGTGAGGTTGTAAAAATAAAAGGAAGAGAAGAACTCGGTACGGGAGAAATCTTAAGAGTAAGTGAAGTCTATGGTATTTACCAGGCCGACATTGTATTTGAAGATTCCAATGGAAGACGCTTGGAAAGCTTTCCAGTGGAACGGCTTGAGTCTGCTCCAGACATATGGAAGCGAATAGAAGATAATGATCTTGACAATCAAACTGATTTCCTACTTAAACAGCTCGCGCTTCAGATACCTTTACAAAACTCCGGGGGACAATTATCAAACAGCCGAACACATTTGTTGCCGCATCAGATTTTGCTGACGCGTGATGTTGTTTTATCAAAGGATAGAAGATTATTAATAGCCGATGAGGTAGGACTTGGAAAGACAATTGAGACAGGAATGATTCTTAAAGAACTTGTGACGCGGGGAGAGGGTGCAAGGATTCTTATAATAACACCTGCGGGATTGACAAAGAACTGGCAGCAGGAGCTTAGTGATTCATTCAGATTGAATTTTGAAATATTCGGAATAGATTTTTCAGAAAACGGAAGGCTGACATGGGAAACTCATAATAAAGTAATCGCATCTATTGATATGTTAAAAAGGCCACAAAGACTTGAGCAATTGTTGAATTCACCCAAATGGAATATAATTGTATTTGATGAGGCGCATCATCTGTCACGAATTAGATACGGAAGTAAATTACAAACTACACAAAATTATAAATTAGCAGAAAACCTTAGATCACATACAAGAGATTTTCTTTTTCTTTCAGCAACTCCGCATCAGGGGAATAGATTTCAATTCTGGTCATTGTTGCAGTTACTTAACGATTCATTATTCGAATCAGAAAAATCAATTGCTGAACATAAAGGGTTGCTGAACAGAGTAATGGTTAGAAGAACAAAGAGAGAAGTAACTGATAAAAACGGAAAGCCGATATTTATGAAAAGAGAAGTTACGACAGAATTATTTCAACAAACTACTCCGGAGCAAATGTTTTACGAGGCATTAACTGATTACTTGAGTGAAGGTTATTCCGCTGCCGGAATCGGAAAAGCTAAAACAACAAACGAGCAGCGGGCAATCGGATTTGTAATGACAACTTTTCAGAAAATTATGTCTTCAAGCTTGAGAGCAATAAAACAGGCATTACGAAGGAGATTGCTTGTATTATTATTGCGACATCAGATGTCTGTAGAAGAACAAAGGAGAATCAATCCAGATAGAATTGAATTAGCTGAAAAGTTTATGAAATTGAAAGACAAAATGCGGGAAGTAGCTTCAGAGATCCTGGGATTAACTAACATTAGTTCGAGAGTTTCGGAAATTGATGCTTACATATTACAAACTCAATCAAGAGTCAGTAAAAAGTTTAGTAAGATTGAAGAAACCGAATGGTCATTGGACTCGGATGAAACAGGAGATGAGGGTTTAATAGTAACGGCTGATATTCCTGATGAAGCAGAAAAAGTCAGAAGGCTTTTAAAATTGATACCGGATTCTGTGGACAGGAAATTTAATACTCTGACCAGAGCTATTGATCAAATACGTGAGAAAAACCCAAAGGAAAAGTTTATTATATTTACACAATATATTGAAACATTAAATTTTATTAAGGAACAATTAGAAGTAACTTATGGCAAAGGTAAAATTGCTGTCATTAAGGGAGGACCATTAGACGAAAAGATCGAAGCACAGGAAAAATTTTGGGATGATGATGGAGCACAATTTTTAATCTCAACATCTGCCGGTGGAGAAGGAATTAATTTACAAAAAGGAAGAATATTATTTAATTATGATTTACCATGGAACCCAATGGCAGTAGAACAGAGAATTGGAAGAATTCATAGATATGGTCAACAAGAAACTGTACAGGTATATAATCTGATTGCGGAAGGAACGGTGGAAGAAAAAATATACAGTTTGCTTGAAAGAAAACTTAGAGAGATAGCAGCCCAGATAGGAAAGATTGACCCTGTTACTAATGAGCCAATGGAAGATTTCAGATCAGAGATTCTCGGATTTTTAGGATCATCGCCAAACTATCTTGAGCTTTATAAAAAAGCGATATTAGATAAGAATTATACTAGAACAGAAGAAGAGATCAAGGAAGCAATTAAACAGGCGAGAGAAGCAAGTGAGGCATTATCTGGCCTTACACAGGATTTGCGATCATTTGATTTGCAGGAATATCTAAATATAGAAGGAAAATTTTCAATGGAAGATCTGGAAAAATTTACTAAGACAGCTATTTTACGTTTAGGAGGTTCTATATTACTTAATGGTGAATTATATACAGTTGAAACTCCAAATGTTCTAATGAATTTTCCTGGAGTTAATCCAAAATACAAAGCAGCAACATTTGACAGAGACATCGCATTAAGAAAAAAATCATCGGAATTATTTGGTTTGGGTCATCCATTTGTAGATGCAATAATAGACTATGTTCAGGATTCGAAATTCCATGGAAACGTTTCCCGATTTAAATTATCTGAATATGAAAATGAACCGTGTGTTGTAATTTCTGTATTGATTTCAATTGACCTGGAAAATGGCAATAGGCATAATGAAATGAAATTAATTCGTGTCAACAAATCTGGTGATGTTCAGACATTACCTGACAATTGGATAATGAATCGACTAAATGCTGAACATGTAAGCAATGAAAATTATTCTCCAGATGATGCATTTAATTGGAAAATTATTAAGGGAAATTATGAAACGGCAATAAAAGCAATTGTATCACAAACAAAACTTACACTTGAAAAACCTCTGTCCTCAAGAGTTAAATTAATAGGAATATCCGTTTTAGAATAGCCATTCGAGGATGTATTAATGTTCAAAAATGTTCCAGAAAATCATTCAAGATTTTTCATAGCTTCTTTATTTTTCATTAAAAGTTACGAAATACTTCAACATTGTCACCACTTAATATCTTAATAAAAGAAATCCACAATAAAAGCCATCCGAAGATCGAAGCAGCTTATTAAATAAATCTAGTAAAACCTACTCTCCAGCACAGCATCCCTTAAATTTAGGAACTTCAAATAATGAATGACCTATTTGATGGCAACTACCGCACAAAGTCAGCAGAAATTTGCTCTTATAATTCCAGGGTAAAATAAATTACCTTAAGATTTTTATAAAAACCTGACAGGCTTTGGGAGCCTGTCAGGATATTAAAGTTATCTTTGAATTAAACTCAAACATTTTCATCAGTGTCAGCTGCATCAGATAACCTTAATTATTGTTCTTCCCGTTCTTCCTTTAAGAAATATTTTATCACCTTTTAATTTCCTTACTTTCTTCCGTCTTATTCAGATTCAAAGCAACAAAATGAATCATTCTATTTTCATATGATAATTCAAAGCCTGTTGTATCTTCCATATCAAATCTTTTCTCCGTACCTGCTCCGACTCCATTATGGATTTCATATTTCATAGTATCTCTCTTATCAAGAAAATCTTTAGTTTTATAAAATGCTTCATCTTCAGTCAATTTATTATTTGTTTCAGTCAGTTTGTATACTTCAAAGTAAGCGCTTTTTAAAATCTTTGTAAAGTATTCATCATAAATATCTGTCCGGTTAAATATTTCCAGATTTAAAATTTTATTGCGGATAAATATTGCTATTCCGTTTGAACCTTTTTCTAATTGGATTTCTTTAATGAAACTTTCGAAGTCATCTTTTTTTGAATCAAATATATCCGAAAGGTTAGATGATGTGGAATATAAATTAAAATCCTTTTCGTATTCTGAAACTTTTTCCCAAAGTTTATCTTGTCTTGCTGAAAAACTTTTACTTTCCTTAAGATTCAGTTTGACATCTGCTGCCTTTTGTGACCTCATAAATACAGGAGCAACGTAATCGGTATTACAAAATTTGGAGGACTTATAACTCCATCTTCCCTCCTCAATACAACTTACCGGAATGACAGTTCTCGAATTCGGCGCTATAAACACGGAAGTATTTAATACCCGGTTTTGCTTGGCGCCGGATAAAATATCACCATCGGATAAGAAGGCAAAGAACGGAGAGTAATTAATTACCACAAGATTATTGACACTTCCTGATTCACTGATTTCCTTTACTTCCAAATGCTTATCCTTAATTGCGCTTGATAAGGAAATGTAATTAAGTGTGTTCCTGTTTTCAGTCCTGAACTGAACAATACTCAGCTCTTTAATGCTTTGAAATTTTAAATCTGAAACATTCATTTAAAAACTCCTTTCGTTTTTGTTAATGCAAAATTAATAAAAATTACCTTAGATGAAATTGCCGCAACGTTGTGGAAATGTTACAGAATATTTTCAATCTTAATACCCCTTTACTAATATATACACCGATAAGAATGAAATTTGGTAAATCGGGAAAAATTATTTTAAAAATAATTTTCGAAGGAATGATTTTTTTGAATAGATGAATTTAATTTTACTAAGCTGTTCTTCTGTGAGAGTTTCAAGAAAATTATTCGGATGGAATTTGGGTTGCTCTTTACAATAAAGAATCAAAGAACTTTCATTTACGTTATCGATTGTTTTTTCGCTTACCATTGTATCATATCTCTCACTTACACTATCGTCTTTTTGAAATCGAACACCCAGAGTTAAATCCTTTACAATAAAAGAATGATCTAATCCTTTATTTTTCAATTTACTTTGATATTTTTTTGCTTTTCTTTGAATACCTCTAAATAAATCCCAGCCTTTCAATGGTTTTAATCCTAAGTTTATTGAAGCCTTTGAAATCGAAATTTTATTGATCTGCT
>JBBRTN010000136.1:0-5623 GCA_038244395.1 Ignavibacteria bacterium | reverse complement strand
GACGGAGCGCAGGTTACAATTGACATGCTTGATATGCTCAAAGAAAAAACAAAAGGCAATGTCGAAGAAGATGAAGCAAGATTCCTCAACCAGGTCATAGTGGATTTACAAATGAACTATGTGGAAGAAAGGGAAAAAGAAAAAAACAAACCCGAAATAAAAGAAAAATCTTCATCCGAAATAAAAGAAAAAGATGGAAAGAAATCTTCCTCTGAAATAAAAGAAAAAGGTGAAGAAAAATCTTCCTCAGAAATAAAAGTGAAGGCCGAGGGTGATGACGTTGAAGCAACTGATTCGGATAATTCCCTGCCGCCGCAGGAGTAATACGCGATATTAAGTAAATTTTATTTTTAATAAAATGGAAAGGAAAGACGATATCACTTTTGGAATCTTCGGGAACATAAACAAGGAAGAAGTTTTGAAATTACTTCTTGAAATTGTTAAGTACCTTGAGATACTGAAGGAAAATTTTTTTATTGATGAAAACCTTGCGAAGGTATCTCCGCCTCTTGTAAAAAAGTATTCAGCTTCCCCGGCTGAGATACTTAAGAAATCGGATGTTATATTATCACTCGGCGGCGACGGTACATTTCTAAACACTGCGAGAATAGTGGGAAGAAATAATATACCGATTTTAGGAATCAATCTCGGAAGATTAGGATTTTTTTCGGAAGTAGGTCCGCATGAAATAAAGAAATTCATTCCGATGCTGCTGAAGAATAAATTCAGAATCACTGAGCAGGTGATAATTAAATCAGTCACAAATGCAAACAGGATACTCTTCGGTCTCAATGATATCGTAATAGATAAAAATGATTCTGTCAGGATGCTTGAGATAGAAACATTTTACAATAATGAAAAGGTCGTGATGATTGTTTCGGACGGCATTATAATCTCGACTCCCGCCGGCTCTACGGGTTATTCCCTCTCATGCAACGGTCCCATAGTAAATCCTGAAAGCCGCGTGTTTGTAATTACTCCGATAGCGCCGCATACATTAAACGTTCGTCCGATAATTGTTCCTGAGGATGGAATTATTAAAATAAAAATTCTAAAGGAAGGCAAATCAAGAATTACCTCCGACGGACAGATCACATTTAATCTTAAATCTCCATCAGAGGTCATACTTTGCAAAGCAGATTATAGCATAAAAGTAATTAAAAAATTAGACACAACTTATTTTAACACTTTAAAGAATAAACTTTTCTGGAATGTTGATAAAAGATACAGCTAACCGTTCAATAAGGAATTCCGTCAGCAGCAGGTGGTTTTGTCTTTCCGATAAAGCCGATGAGAACGAGAATTGTTATGAGATACGGAAGCATCTGAATTAACTGTGAAGGAATATTCGTTCCGGAAATTTGGAGTGTGATTTCAAGAGCTTCAAAAGCAGAGAACATCAGGCACGCGTAAAAAATATTAACCGGTTTCCATTTCCCGATTATCATCGCTGCAAGCGCAATGTATCCTCTGCCGGCAATCATCCCGTCCGAGTAACTGTTCTGATTTGACGCCAGCCAGATTCCCGCAAGCGAGCTAAGGAAGCCGCTGATTAATATTCCGTATAATTTATATTTTCTTACTTTTATTCCGAGGCTTTCTGCAGCGGCAGGATTTTCACCGGCTGAACGAAGACGCAAACCGAACTTAATTTTATATAAAATAAATCCTGATAAGAAAATCAGAAGAAAACAAAAAACTGTTATGTAATCCGAAAAGACAATTCCGAAAAAAGGAACAGACTGGAAAATCTTTATATCAGGCAGCCCGTCAAATCTTTCCGTATTACTGGAACTATGGAATATAAGGACAAGCAAAAACTTTGTAATGCCCGCTATCAGCAGATTAAATCCCACACCGGTCACTATCTGGTTTATCTTAAGCTTTACGGTGAACAGAGCAAACAGGAAACTGAAAATTATATTTACCGCTACTGCCAGTATGAAGCCAAACGTAACGTTGTGTGTCACAATGGAAAATAAAGCAAAGCTGAAAGCAGACAGATTCATGAATCCTTCAATGGAAATATTTATTACACCTCCTCTTTCTGAAAAATTTGCAGCGCTTGCTCCCAGATAAAACGGAGTCATAAGCCGCAAGACCTGAGCAAGAAATGTAAATGATAATATCGAAGTTATTATTTCCACATTACATCAGATTTTTTCATAATAATTATTTACAAGCCGGTCAATGGAAAGTATCGAGAGTATAATTATTCCTTCGACGACTAACATTATTTCTTTTGGAACAAGCTGATTAACCGATAATCCCCCGTAGTCCAGTACTGCAAAGAGTAAAGCCGAAAATATTATTCCGATCGGATTATTTTTTGCAAGCAATGCAACGGCAATAGCAGTAAAGCCAATATTGTTTGAAAAGCCAAGCTCATAAAATCCCTTATACCCGAAAACAAAATTTATCCCTGCAAGAGAAGTCAGACCGGCGCCGGCAAAGAAAGAAATGAGAATTATTTTATCAGTCTTCAATCCCATGTATTTCGAAGCCGTCTCATTAAAGCCGACAGCGCGGAGCCTGTATCCAAACTTAGTCTTGTATATCACGAAATATGTTATTAAGGAAATTAAGATCGCTAAAATGAAAGTTGCATTCAGAGATGATCCGTGAAAAAAAGGAATAATATCCGAGAGCTTAAACAGCATATCGCTTTCGTTAATCTTTTCCGTTCTCATTGTAGACTGAACTGCAAAAAAATGTATAAGGAAATAATTAATCAAAGCAAGAATTACGAAGTTGAGCATAATAGTTGTAATGACTTCGCTTACATCTTTTTTAATCTTAATGTATGCAGGTATAAGTCCGAATATTCCGCTCACAATAAATCCACAGAGCATGCACAGTATCAGAAGCAGCGGGAACGGGAGAAAAGAAAATTTAACCGCTACAAGTGCAATCACAAACGAGCCTGCATTGAGCTGGCCTTCTGCGCCGATATTAAACAACGAAGCGTGAAAGCATATTGCCAGTCCGCATCCGCAGATTATCAACGGCGTAGCCTTAAATAATGTCTGACCTATTCCGTATCCGCTCGTAAAAACTTCGGTAAAAACCGTTGAAAATATTTCGAAAGGATTTTTATTAAGTATAAGAAGTAATATAAAAACAATAACGGCAGTAGCAAGAAGAGAAAGTGAAATTGATATGAGATTTATTTTTGTCTTAAGGCTCACTCAGAAATTCCGATCATTAATTTACCGATTTGATCAAACAATGGTTTGTTTGACAGCGGGTTGACTTCAAGATGGAGGTTATCTGTCTCTGCTTTTAATTTATCCGAGTCGAAGGTCTTAATGATTTTCCCATTATACAACACGCTTAACCTGTCTGATAAACTTACGAGCTCATCAAGATCTGATGAAATAAGCAGAATGGATTTTCCCTTATTCCTTTCTTCAATTATTCTTGAATGAATGAACAGAGTTGCATTGATATCTACTCCTCTCGTCGGATGGGAAAAAATAAGTACATCGTTGCCGAGCTCCGTCTCACGCGCAACGATAACCTTCTGCTGGTTGCCGCCCGACAAGGAGCCGAGATTTGCTCCGGCTTGTGAAACTCTGACGTCATAATTCATAATGATCCTGTTTGATATATCTCTAAGAATTTTTTTGCTTATGAAATTTCTGAGTTCATCTTTCAAAATTATATTTTCTCCGATAGAGAATTCCTTTATCATGCCCTTACGGATTCTGTCATCCGGTACCAGCGAAATTTTTTTGGTCGCGCATTCATATTTACCGGAATATTTTCCCTCAAGACCCATTAGAATATCAATAATTTCATTTTGACCATTGCCTTCCACGCCGCATATACCATGGATTTCTCCGCCCCGCAAGTGAAGATTCAAACCAGATAACACGTTAACATTATTTTTATCGAGTGATATATTTTTTAAGTCCAGAGTTACAGAACTATCCTGTGCAATGTTTTTCTTTTCTTTAATCTCAATCATAGCAAGCTCTCCGACAATAGCATTACTTAATTTTTCAATGTCCAGACTCTTCTCTCTGTTATCGGTTTCATATACAAGCCTGCCCTTCCTTAAGACCGAGACTCTGTCTGCAATCCGTCTAACTTCATTCAGTTTGTGAGTAATAAGTATAATGGTCTTGCCGTTATTTTTAAATTCATTGATGATATTGAAAAACTCATTTACTTCGACCGGTGACAAAACAGCTGTAGGCTCATCAAAAATCAGAATTTTGGAATCTCTGAAAAGCAGTTTAAGTATCTCGACTTTCTGCTGGTGGCTGATACTTATTTCGGAAATTTTTTTATCAGTATCAATACCCAGATTATACTTTGCAATCAATTCATTCAGAATTTTTTTAGTTCTGTCAAAATCTATTTTAACTCCCTTTGATATTTCATTTCCAAGAATGACATTTTCCAGAACGGTGAAGTCGTCTATTAGCATAAAATGCTGGTGAACCATTCCTATTTTTTTATCAATTGCGTCATGAGGCGAATTAAATTTTACTTCTTCATCAAAGACTTTTATTGTCCCGGAATCCGGTGTGTAAATCCCGAAAAGCAATTTCATCAGTGTAGACTTCCCTGCGCCGTTTTCTCCGAGCACGCAATGAACAGTATTTTTTTCAATGCCGAACGAGATATTATCATTCGCGAAGAAGTTACCGAATTGCTTCGAGACATTATGAAACTCTACAGCATTCATTAATAAATTTTGACAAATTTACAAATTAAGAACTTAAAATGATAAGACCAAACGATTCCATTGGTTAATTTGTAAATCTTTATAAATGATTTAATGATTATTTTCTTCCGGTGAAAATCTATTTCTCAGGAAGCCTGCGGGAAATGGATTTCAATTTGAACGATAATTGAAAACATAGTTCAGAAGATTTCAGGAAGATTGAGACGAACAATCAAAGACGGCACCGGAAATACTGATGCCGTCTTTAACAGAATTATAATAAAATCAGTATCAGCTACGGAGTAATCTTCATCACAAAATTAAAAGCGTTGTTTTCTGCAATTGCTGCATCAGACAAATCTACATTATTGTCACCGTTTAAATCACCTGAAGTATAACCGGAGACAAAGTTGTAAGAATCATTATCTATTTTAGTCACATCACTTAGATCAACTGTCCCGTCCTGATTTACATCGCCGCTGTAAATTCCTCATCTCACAGGAGAATTATTAATCTGCTTTTGATTGCTTCCGTAAGCTTTGTTTGCAGCAGCATAGAAATTATAGCTTAAGGTATCCGATGAAAATAATTTTCCTGAACTGCTCCATGTCTCAATTAAATTCCTGTGTTTTAAGACTATATAATAATTTGTGCCATTGATTATATTTGTAAAATAAAATTTACCCGCTCCTTACCATCTTATTCAATGAAGAATTATAAAAGCCCTTTTTACGTTAAAGTGCAAGCCTCAAATTTTTTTATACAAAGATAAAATGCGTTGTAACAAAGGCTGCCCAGCCCTTGCAGTCTAAAATTCCTCCCACCATCATACTCACTACCTATCTCTTTGAATGACATCCATTCCTACATTAATATGCTGATTTGCAAAATCTAAATAGTTAGTTTGTTTCATCTAATTAATGCCTCATTTTTGATTTAATAAATTTT
>JBBRTN010000135.1:0-5632 GCA_038244395.1 Ignavibacteria bacterium | reverse complement strand
TATTTACTTTGATTCAAACAAAAATTTGTGCTGAGATTATTTCTAATTCTTAACTTCTCATTCGTAATTATTAATTGTTGTTATTCCCAGGCTGAACTCGTAGATGTCTCAAATCCCGTTTATAATTTTTTAAAAAGAATGCAGCTGATGAAAATTATTCCCGAATATAATTCCTCTGACATTCCAATTTCACGGGGAGAAGTAGGCAAGTATCTTATAACTGTCATTAACAAATCAGGTAAAATCACATCTACAGATAAAAAACTCCTGATTGATTACGAGATCGAATTTGAATACGACATGTTCGGAAAAACATCAAAGCAAATTTCTGTTTTCAGTAAGAAGGGTCCTAAAAATATTTTTAATAACAATAAACAAAAACATATTTACTTCTCCACAGATTCATCAAAAACTTTCTTCGGGGATTTCGACGGCTTAATATCCTTAATGTCATGGAGAGGAGCAAGCGGAGATTCAGTACCGGATAATTCTTTTTTACTTGCGGAGGCCGGAATAAATTTAAGGGGGACATTTTATAACAGTGTAGCATATTCCCTGAATCTTGGAAACCATTGGCTCGCAAGCGCCGATGACAGTGAGATTATTTTTTCAGACGGCTCTGACCCTGCATTAAAAATCAATAATAATTTTATCAACAGAAAGAATATCTTTAATTCGGTCGAAGCATATCTCCGGTATCAGACCAGTGGAAACTGGCTGGCGCTTACATTCGGAAGAACACCAATTAATTTCGGTTTCGGTTATATTGATAAATTATTTTTATCAAACAACACACTTCCTTTTGATTTCGGAAAGCTTGATATAAATTATAAAGCCGTCAGATATTCATTCGTTTACGGGAGTCTGCAGGGTGATTCTATCGGCATCTATCCTGACTTCACAGCAAGAGAGCTCCCTTCTAAGAATATTGCGACTCACAACCTTACAATAAATTTTTCAGAAGCATTTAAACTCGGGCTCTGGGAATCGGTGATAATTAGCGACCAGCCGTTCAGTTTCACATATCTGAATCCCGTCAGCTTTCTGACCTCGGCGGACCTTGGTATCGGTACTAAGCAGACATCGGAAAACAATACCTTGCTGGGAATTGATATCGAAATTATTCCCGTTAAGGATTTTTCGTTTCAGGGTTCTTTATTAATTGATGATTTGAATTTCAGCACTCTGTATAAAAATGATTCACTAAATGAAAATAAATTCGGCTGGCAGTTCGGCGCATTGTGGACAAATAAATTCAATATAAATTTATCACTGGAGTTTACTCATCTTGATCCGTTTGTTTATTCTCACCGCAATAATAAAAGTACTTATGCAAATTATTCACTTCCGCTCGGGCATGCGCTTCCCCCTAACTCTGATGAGATTGCGGCTGAAGTAAGCTGCAGCATATCTAACAGGCTGGTTGTGAATTTTTTATACCGGCATCAGAGGTCAGGTGAAGGAATTATTATTGACTCTAACGGGATTCTGACTGCAAACTACGGAGGTAATATTAATTTCGGAATAGGCGATGCATATTTACGGACAAACGGATTTCTCGACGGAACGAGGATTAACAGGGATATATTTACTATCGACCTGACATGGCAGCCGGTAAAACAATATTACCTTGAAGGAAAATTTCAATACAGAATTATAAATAATCTTACTGAAGATTTAAATTCGAATGATTCATATTATTTTGCAACTTTTAAAGTTGATTTATAATTTTCAAAAATGCTTGAGAAGATTAAATCCTATTTGCTTTATAATGCTAATCAGACAAATGATGATTCTGTTTCAGCAGCGCTGCGAAAAAAGAGACTTAGTTTTTTTTCGGAGTTCTGTGACCGGATCGGCACGCCGCTTAAGATACTTGACCTGGGAGGAAGCGATTATCACTGGAGAAACTCGGCTTTCATGAATAATAAAAATTATCATATTACTATTATCAACACGGAGATTCAGAGCACAAAAGATTTCAGGAATATGAGTTTTATAAAAAGAGATGTGACCGATATGAATTTTTTTGATGATGAGGAATACGATATAGTTTATTCAAACAGTCTGCTTGAGCATATAAATGTATTTGAGGAGCAAAAAAATTTAGCAAAGGAAATAATGAGAACTGGCAAACATTATTTTGTACAGACACCGAATTATTATTTTCCTGTCGAACCTCATTTTTTGTTTCCGTTTTTTCAGTACCTGTCGGATGATATGAAGACCAGGCTGTTATCGAAATACAATCTTGGCTGGTATAAGAAAGAAGATGACATTGTTAAGGCGCGCGCTCTTGCGACGTCAGTAAGGTTATTAAAAGAAGATGAACTTAAAAAAATTTTCCCGGGCGGAAAAATTTATACGGAAAAATATTTCCTGTTAAATAAATCATTTATTGTTTACATGTAATACAATTAGTTTGTAATAATCAATTTATATTAAATACAAATGGAGCTGTTCAAAATAGGTTTCTTATCAGTAAAGCTTATTGACATAATTGATATACTCATTGTCACTTATGTCTTTTACCGTCTCTATATAATAATGAAAGGCACGATAGCATCGCAGATATTTATTGCATTGGTGCTTATCATTGCTTTTTCATTTGTTGCGCAGCTTCTTAATATGCAGGCGACGGGATGGATGTTAAGCAAGCTTACAGAAATCTGGGTGATTGCATTTATAATTTTATTCCAGCCTGAAATCAGGCGGCTCCTTTTACTTATAGCAAAAACAAGGGTCGCGCGGATTTTTACCAAGTCGAATGTGGATGAAAACGTAAACGAAATTGCAGATGCATGCTTCGAGCTTAAGGAAAGAGGCTGGGGCGCTCTGATGGTAATAGAAAGAACGACAGGTCTTAAGAATGTCATTGAGACAGGCGAAATAATTCAGTCGAGGATAAAGACAGACATATTAATTTCCATTTTTAATCCAAGGTCTCCGCTCCATGACGGTGCAGTGATTTTTAAGAATGACAGAATAGAAGCTGCAAGATGTCTGCTCCCATTATCAGAGCCCGAAAAAATCAGGAACAAAAATCTCGGGACCCGCCACAGGGCAGGGATTGGAATTTCCGAAGTATCGGATGCAGTCGCAATAATTGTATCCGAAGAAAGGAAAATTGTGTCAGTAGCCGAAGACGGCAAACTCTTATTCTACAACAGCGTTGAGCAGCTTAAAGAACGACTGGTAAAAGCAATGGGTAAAACTTCCGTCGCAAGCACAGTGAAAAATATTTTTGAAGAAACAGGTGATGAAGAATACAAAATTGATGAGACAAAGCTCAGAACGGAAATTAAGACAGAAGAGAACAAGGAAGAAAATAAGAAAGAAGAATAATGGATTTAAATACTCTTCACAGAAAAGAATTAATTGAAAAACTTCATTCATCAGGAATCAGAGATAAGGAAGTTTTAAGGGCGATAGGAAGAGTAAGAAGAGAATTATTTGTAAAGGATGAATTCAAAAAATATTCATATGAAAATATAGCGCTGCCTTTGAATTCAAATCAGACCATCTCACAACCCTTCACTGTTGCGTTCATGACAGAGCTGCTGGAAATAAAAAGCGGTGATAAGGTGCTGGAGGTAGGAACTGGTTCCGGCTACCAGTCTGCAGTGCTTAAAGAACTCGGCGCGGAAGTTTATTCTATTGAAAGAATAAAGGAGCTTTATGAATCTGCGAAAGAGAAATTATCTCATCTAAACTATAATGTCAGTCTGAAGAATGATGACGGGACGAAAGGCTGGAATGAATTTTCACCCTTCGATAAAATTATAGTTACTGCAGGAAGTCCGAGAATCCCGAAGCAGTTACTTGAGCAGTTAAAGATCGGTGGCAGGATGATTATTCCCATTGGAGATGAATCGTTACAGAAGCTTGTGTTAATCAAGAAATCCGGAAGTGATAATGAAAAAGATGAAGAGCCGAAATATAAATTTAAGGCGTTTGAAGATTTTAAATTTGTTCCTCTGATTGGCGAAGAAGGATGGACTATTTCAAATTATAAATTATAAATTATACAGACTCCGGAATTGATCGACTCATATCTAACAATAGAAAAACCTTCGACATCAGAAATAAAAGTAACAAAGTCAAAATTCGCCGCAAGCGCATTACCTTTAAACCCTCAGCACGAAATTCCCGAAATCATAAAAGAATTTAAGAAAGAATATTACGATGCGTCTCATCATCCATATGCTTTCAGGACCGGTACTGATAAAAATAATTTCAAAACATCTGATGACGGCGAACCTTCGGGAAGTGCGGGAAAGCCGATACTTGAATCAATTGACTGGCATAGTGTAACGGATGTACTGGTGATAGTGGCGAGATATTTCGGAGGAACGAAGCTCGGTATAGGAGGATTGCGAAGAGCCTTTTCGGAAGCCGCGGATGTGTGCCTGGATAATGCAGTGATTATCGAAAAGCTGATAACGAAAGATATGCATCTTGAATTTGAGTACAGGAATATGAATGTCATCATGAATTTAATTGAATCGGGAAAAATAAAATTGACAAAAAATAATTCCGGTGAGAAATGTAAATTGATATTGAATGTCAGATTATCTAAAATAGAATCACTCAAAAGAGAATTGATTAGCCTGACAAACGGATATATAAAAATTGGCTGATAAACTTCAAAAATTTAAACCCTCGTAATTTTACACTCGTAAGTGCTTCAGAATAAATTTAAATTTATTTTAACATGAAAACATTCATTACAATCTTAGTGCTTATAAGTTTTGCAAAGCAGTCTCAAGAACAGCCTGTATGGAATTTTCAGAACAGCGGGACTACGAGTAATCTCAATGATATTTGTTTGAAATCAGTAAATGGCGTTGAAACTCTTTTCATAGTCGGAGATAATGGTACAATCTTAAGAAGCACAAATTTGGGTTTACTCTGGGAAACAGTGAACAGCAGCACAACTTTAAGATTGATGACTATTAATTTTCAGTCCTATTCGGATACAGGATATGCTGCCGGAGAAAATGGGATTGTAATAAGAACGACAGACGGTGGAAATAGCTGGAACACAATGCAGAGTAATACAACTAATACCATAAGAGATTTGAAAACAATAAATGGTAATATCAAAGCTGTTGCAGTCGGAGACAACGGAACATTTTTAAAATTAGAAAATAATTTATGGACATATTCTCAACTGGATACGGTAGGATTAAATTCAATAAAAACTGAATTTTCCGGAATGGTCAGATTGATTATCGTCGGTAACAATGGCACCATATTAAAGACAAGTAACAGCGGCACAAACTGGCGGCATATTTACAGCGGAGTAACAGACAATCTAAACAGTATAGTAGATAATGAAATAGTCGGAGATAATGGAGTAGCCTTGACATATGGTTTAGGAGATTCTGCGACTGCTGTCGCTAATACCGGGACGAATAATAACTTAAGAGATATTTTGAATACCGGAATATACTATGATAATTATGCAGCTTGTGGTGCAAACGGGACGGTGCTGAAACAATGGTATCTCTTAAATACCAATACTCAGATAAATTTTAATTCAATTATTCGCACTACCTACGACATTTATTTTGTTGTGGGAGAGAATGGAGCGATTATATTTACGAATTCATTTTTAATTACACCAAAT
>JBBRTN010000134.1:0-5633 GCA_038244395.1 Ignavibacteria bacterium | reverse complement strand
ACTTCCTATGAACTTACCGTCTGTCCTGTTTATGTAAGAAATTTTTTCCACTACATCATCGGATAATTCTATTCTGATCCCGGTCTCATCTTCATATGCTGCAATAACTTCAATTGTATCTCCGCGGACTCTGAATGTCCCCCGTTTAAAATCAATATCATTCCTTACATAATGAATGTCTATTAATTTCGATAAGAGTTTTTTCCGGGAAATTTTGTCTCCAACTCTTACCACCAGCACCTGCTGTGCATATTCATCCGGCGCCCCGATTCCATAAATACAGCTTACCGAGGAAACTACAATTACATCTTTTCTTCCTTCGAGAATAGATGCTGTGGCTCTAAGCCTTAGCCTGTCTATCTCTTCATTGATTGATAAATCTTTTTGAATGTAAGTATCCGAGGAAGGGATATAAGCTTCAGGCTGATAATAATCATAATATGAAATAAAAAACTCAACGCGGTTGTTAGGGAAAAATCTTTTGAACTCTCCGTAAAGCTGCGCTGCAAGGGTTTTATTGTGAGACATTACCAGAACCGGCTTCCCGATATTTTCAATTACATTTGAAACTGAAAAAGTTTTTCCCGAACCTGTGACTCCGAGAAAGGTCTGATGTTTATCTCCTCGCAAAACGCCCTCAGTCAGTTCCTTAATTGCTTTGGGCTGATCACCGCTCGGTTTATAATTTGATTCTAATTTAAAATCCATTTTTTATATCCTTCTGATTTTCCTTAATTTTTTTTGATACTCCCGGGAAGTTAAAGCTTCGAATTTATTCTCTTGAGATAGGCCTTAACGATTTTATTCTCCGGATCAATAATCATTGCATTCTCAAAATCATTTCTTGCTTTTTCATTCTGACCACTTTTAAAATAATATTCACCGCGCTTTTGAAGCGCTGAGGCATTTTGAGGATCTTCATTAACATACAGATTATAAAAATAAAGCGCTTCATCTTCTGCATTGTTTCTAAAAAAACTGTCTCCGATTTCTCCCGCAAGTTCACCCTTACCTTCTGACCTGCCGGAAATTCCCTTCAGAAAAAATTCTTTTGATTTTGAAAACTCACCCGCTTCCAGGAATAACCGTGCGCACAACAGGTTTGCAAGATTTTTATTTTCCGAATTACCGTATGTGTCAAGAAATTTAATAACCTGCACATTCAAAAAAGCTGTGTCGCTTTTATATTTTTTCAGATTCAATGCGCTTTTTACAACATCATCAGGAAATAAAACTTTCATGTCGGATATTTTCTTCTCCAGTTTCTTACTGAATGTAAATACTTTGTGTATCTTATCCGGGTTTTCCCTGTAGGCTTCGATATACTTGCTGAAAAAAAATATTGGTCCGCACATGACTGACTCTATAAGAGCATTTCTACCGAGTGTAGTTTCAATTATGTAAGACATCTGGGTAGCCATCGTATAAAACGGCGCGTCTCCGGAGTATCCTGCAGTGATTAGACTGTCGGCTTTTGCTTTATTATTTTTTTTATAAATATTTCTGAAAGTTTTATTGAAGAGCTGAAAATCTTTTTCAAGGAGATACCAGGGTCGCGTTTCGGTACCTACAGGACCTACATAATTAGCCGTTCCGTTTTCCAGTACGTTCATTAAAACCCTTATAAAATCCCGGTCATGATTTTCTACAACAAGTTCGTCTACGGGAAGCTGTATCTCTTTCTGTGCGAACCTGTAAATATTGTGCGTAATAAATCTTACAAGATAGTTATAATCATCTCCGAAATATTCCAAATCAACAGCAAGTTTATTTTTTTCTGAAAGCCAGCCGGGACTTTTCTTCCCCAGAGTAAACATTACATCGACACTAAAAAAAACGCTGTCAGGAAGATATTTTGAAATAAGCTTTTCAATATCCGACTTGATATTAATCTCGTTCTGATTAATTGTCCGTATAACATTTTCAATGTTATTTTTATAAATTGATACGCCTCCCATGTTCCAGAAGGATTCGGGATTCACCCATTTATAAACCGGGAAAAGAGAATCTTCTTTCATTGACAAAGAGAGAAAACGGACCAATTCATCTTTTGCAATTGCATCGGCTCCCTTATCCGAGAAAACGGTCGTATATGGATTTGATTCTGACAAATCATTAAGAGAATTTGTATCTCCGTTAAAATAATTCAGAATAGTTTCGGCGCCGGAATAATCAAAATTTATTTCAATATTTTCCTTCGACTCTTTTTCAGGCTGCGGAAGATAAGTCCTGTTTTTAAATTCAAACATGCTGCTTTCCCGCGATATACGGATATCGGTAAGTTTTATAACCGCCGCAAGTATACCGGGAAAATCTTCAGAAATAAATGATGTGTCCAGAGAAATTTTAAAGGCAGAATCCCAGCCCGGACTGCTTTCCCCCTGATCGAGCTTTAGTATAAAAGAAACGCCGGACAGTTGTTTCAGAGAATCAAGCTGTGAAAGCTGTTTCAGAATTATTCTTGCATCTTCAATTGAAATTTTATCCCTGAGGTAATTTACAGATTTTATCAGCTCAGGATTAATAACTACAACCTTATCAATCAGGTCTTCCCACTTCCACTGTGAATCAAAATCGAAATCGTATTTGTTTTGCGAATAATTTTTTGACGGAAAGGAGAAGAAGATTATAAGAAATATTTTGTAAGCTATAACAGGGAAATGATTTTTAAGAAGTGGCATTTGAAACAGTTAAAATAAATATATTTATTCAAATTTATTCAATAGACGTGACTAAATTTATCTCTTTAAGAATTAGATTAATTTCACCAAGCTCCTCAGCTTTCCCTGATTTTACAACTGCTTTTCCTTTTGTATGTGCAATCATTGCAATCTGCTCACAATGAACTATATCATAGCCCGTTGCCTTCCGGATCTGCAGTATCACGTCATCCCAGATATGACCCGAGTTAAATAAAATCAACCTGCTTAATTTATCAGCAGTGCTGTCACGGATTTCTTTCTTTGAAATTCCCGTATCCATAAACATTAATTTATTTTCGGGAGAAACTGCAGAGCAGCTCACAGATCTGATCCTGTTTATACCTCTCCGAGTTTGCCGATCCTCCAAAGCCATTCATGTCGATATAAAAAATCAGAAGTTCATTATCACGCGAGACGGCATACCCGGTAAGAGAGCTTACGGAGTTAAGCGTACCGGTTTTTGCATGAACATTCTTTTCCGCCTCTGTCCCGATCATCCTGTTTTTTAATGTTCCGTCCTTTCCCGCGATAGAGAGAGAGTTATAAAAATAATTAAATGAATTAATATCGTCATACATATATTTTAAAAGTCTGACATATAAATCCGAATTAACGGTATTATATCTTGAAAGACCTGAGCCTTCTACAATTTCAAAAATATTTCTGGGGTTGCCTATGGAAGTCAGAAAATTTACAACTGCCTCTTCGCCCTTTGATATTGAGCCCGGAGGTGTATCATATTTAGCTCCGATTACTTTAAAGACAGTAATTGCGGAATGATTGTCACTTTCTTTGTTCATTCTTGTCAGAACGTCATAAAGAGAATGCTTTATTAATGCTACTTCTTTTGCAGCCGAAGGTGTAACACCTGCAATTACTATCCCCCCGAGCTTTACATTTAATTGAATCAGATTTTCCGAAAGCAAATTTCCTGCAGTCATGGCGGGGTCAATACCGCCATAATTTTTATTCAGATTAAGCGCGCTGATATAAGGCCAGTTGCTTGAATGTGTGTCGCCTTTATAATAATTAGCAAGTCCCAGATGCTCATTATCAAGATATGATTCATCATAAACTATATTCCCTGTGATTTCCGTTATGTTTTTTTCTGAAATAAGTTTTGCCAGATAAATTAGATCAGAGGAATTCAAATCCGGATCGCCGTATCCTTTTAAATATAAATTCCCGTTAATTACTCCGTCATTGATTTCATTATCATCGGTGTATGCCACTGTCTTAAAGTCATAATTAATTCCAAGGACATGAATTGCAGTGGAAGCTGTTACCAGTTTAGTAATGGATGCCGGTATCATCTTAAGCTGAGGATTATAATCATAGAGCACATCGTATTTATCTGCACTGACAACCTGTACTGAGACTGAACAGTTGACAGAGCCTACTATGGATTGAATACCCAGTACCAGTTCATCAGTCTTACCGTCTGCAAAAATTTCGTTAGCCGAAATCCCCGCCGATAAAGTTAAAAAACAAAATCCCGTTAATATTCTTTTGAATAACATCATATTATTTTTTATTTATTAGTATTAATAATTAATAGTTAGATTTATCAAAAACAACCTGAAGAGACAAATGAAAACCAGGCTATAAAATTATTTATATTTTTTTGTAATAATTGCTGCTGCTTTTTTCAGAGTCTTCCTGGATTCTTTATAAGTAATAATCCTGTCGGCTGCTTTTGGAGTGCACCATTTAAAATTCACTATTTCCTTCCCGTCAATTTTAACTTTCTTCGTGTTTGATTCGGCAATAAAATAATCAACCGATTTCCTGACCTTTTCCCTGTCCCTGTTTAGAAAGATATAATTTTCCTTCAGCAATATTTTTCGCGATAGAAAATCCACTTTTAAAATTCCTGCCTCTTCATGAAGTTCTCTTTCAGCCGTTTCTATAGCACTTTCGCCATTATCTTTGTGTCCTTTTGCAAACGACCAATGACCTTTCTTATGCTTGAGAATCAGAAATTTCAATGAACGGGGAAATTTATAAAACAAAATGACTCCTGTCGACTTATCTCTTAACCGGGGCAATACTCTTGAATTTTAAATATTTACTTTATTTTTGGCTTTATTCCAGATCTCATCCATCTCAACCAGAGTCATTTCCCCGAGGGATTTATTATTTTCCTCTGCGTATTTTTCTATCTCTTGAAATCTGGTTCTGAATTTTTTTATCGTTCTTCGCAGTGCATCTTCAGGGTTTACTTTTATGAATCTGGAATAATTTACAATTGAAAACAAAACATCTCCCAGCTCATCTTCAATTTCACGATGAGATTTTCCTTGCTGTACATTAGCTCTCAGCTCATCTATTTCCTCCGTGATTTTTTCCAGAACGGGCTCCGCATCTTTCCAGTCAAATCCTGTTTTAGAAGCCTTCTCCTGGATCCTGTATGCTTTTAACAAAGCCGGAAGCTGTTCGGGAATGCCGTCTACGACTGACTTTCTTCCCTCTTTCTTTTTAAGCATTTCCCAGTTCTTCTTTACTTCTTCACTGTCTTTTACCTTTACATCTCCGAAAACATGAGGATGTCTGTCTATCAGCTTATTTGTCTCGGACTTAATAACATCGGCGAGTGAGAATTCATTTTCTTCCTCTGCAATATTTGAATGAAACACAACCTGCAGCAGAATATCTCCCAGTTCTTTTTTAAGCTCTGTAATATTATTGTCTTCAATTGCTTCCAGAACTTCATAGGTTTCTTCAAGAAGGCATCTTCTTAATGACAAATGAGTCTGAATTTTGTCCCATGGGCAATCTTTTCTCAGACGCTTTACTATATTAACAAACTCATCAAACTCTTTCAGGGGATTTTCTTTAACCAATTTTATAATTTCATTAAAGATAAAAATTTAAAACGTTTTATTCAGTGTGGAAAATCGGGACAGTAAAATTATCAAAAATTATCATTGT
>JBBRTN010000133.1:0-5695 GCA_038244395.1 Ignavibacteria bacterium | reverse complement strand
TATAATTCCTCCGGTAAAGAAATCACTACTCTTATAAATCAAAATTTAAGTCCGGGAAAATATGAAGTTACATTCAATGCATCGGATTATTCAAGCGGGATTTATTTTTATAAATTAACATCGGGAAAATTTACTCTGACAAAATCTATGATGCTTATTAAATAACAAAAAAAAGAGCCTTAAAAAAAGACTCTCATATTTAAACATGTTTATTTAAGTATAGTATTACGGACTGGTCGAATGTATATAGAAGTAAGCATTATTTTCCACAACCGATATGTCAGAAAGATCAACTATACCGTCCCCGTTTAGATCCGTTTTTGTATAGCCGACAGTATAAAGGATCGCATCATTAAAAACCGCTCCCTGGTCTGACACGTCAATGAACCCGTCACTATTAACGTCGCCATTATAAAAAGAATATCTTACCGGAGAGTTATTTACCTGTGTCATATTTTGTCCGTATGCCTTTGCAGAATCAGTAGTGAAGTCATAATTTAAAAAACCATTGTTAAATACAAGTCCGCTACCGCTCCATGTTTCCACAAGACTCTTATTTTCCATTACTACATAATACGGAATCCCGTTTTGAGCACTGTTAAATGCGACTGAGCACAAGCCTTTTGGAGTTATATATCCTTTTGCAGAATCCACTATTGAATACGGAGCAAAGGTCCTTCTAAGATATATTTTCACCGTATCTCCCGAGAGCATTGAGTCCAGCTGGGGATTATACCTTCCTTCAATTAAAGCCTTCACTCTCAGATTGACACTCGGTATTTTGTAGTAATCAATCAGATTATAGTTAACATCATAAAATCTGAAAGTCAGGCTGTCATCGTAAGATTGAATTAACTGCGCTCCGAAATTTTCTGCATAAAAAAACTGGCTGCCGTCTCTTCTCGGACCTATATCTTCATACCCTATATCTTCGCCTCCCAAACCGTTAATGATATAAGGAAAATTATCAACGTTGAGTCTTTCATACCAGTGACAATGACCGGTCAGAACAATATCCGCTCCCCATTTTTTGAATGGCCATCTCAGCCTGTAGTGTATTGTATCATAGCCGGAAACAATCGACATATAAGGCGGATGATGAAAATAAACTATGTTCCATCTTGAAGTGGATGCAGCTAATTTATTTTTAATCCATTGAGCCTGGTATGAGTTGCTGTCAATCCCGTCAGTTTCCCATATAGCGCCGTGAAATTCATAGCCTCCGAAATCACTGTTGACTACGAAGAAATGAACATTTCCCTGAACGTAATCATAGTATCTTTCATTGTTGTGATCATTGCGCGGAAGCGTAAAATATTCGGTATAGGGAAAACCGTAGTTTGTATAAAGGTCATGATTTCCCAGGGCGGGAAAAAACCTGTTAACAGAAGCGGTATCGGGTCCGTAATTACCGAAAAGATAAGGATGAATATAATTATGATAATACTGGCCGATGTGTGAATCTATAGTTGAGAAATCACCTATAGGATAATTATTGTCTCCCACAGTAATTATAAAATCAGGATTCCAGCTTTTAACTAAATTTGAAACTGCTTGCTCGTCGGATGAAGCTGCTCCGTAATCTCCTATTGATGCGAACTTTACAGATGTTTGGGAATGAACTTTTAATATTGGGGTAATTAAAATAAAGAACAGTAAAGAACATTTCTTCATATCGTTTTTTTATCGTTATTTGTTTTGTTAATTTTCAAAACCACACAAGAGTTTATTACGCCTTTAAGTCTTAAAAATTTATTTCAGATAATCAAAAATTATCTAATAATCTATTAGACTTAAAAGAATGATTATAAACAGGAAGTTTTGTTAATCAACTTTAAATTTAACCGAATCGGACTTTCTTTTGGGATTGATATAATTTAGGAATAATAAAAATTGTATACAACTACCTTTGAAATATATTTGAAAGGCAATACCTTTGTGAAGAAGGGGAGGATTGTTACCAATTGTTACCTTTGGAATGCAGAATAATGGAATGGAATTTTTTAAGATTAAGCTGTCATCTGAAATTCAATTTTTTGCCTGACAATAAAAGGCATAAATAAATTTAACTGTTTATTTATGCCTCTTTTAAATAATCCTAAATAAAAATTTTACGGAGCAATTTCACCTACGAAGTTAGATGAATTATTATCCGCTATAGATGCATCAGAGACATCTACATAATTATCGCCATTGACATCAGTAGAGATATATCCCGATATGAAATTATAGGAATCATTATCGATCAGTTGTGTGTCGGTAAGATCAATAATTCCATCTTTATTCACATCCCCGCTGTAGAGACAATATTTTCCAAGCTTAAAGACTTCATTGTTGCCGTATGCACTGGCGGCATTACCTGTGAAATCATAGCTTGAGAATCCTCCGGCAGTAAGTGACTGAGGAAATTTACTCCATGTATTTATTGAATTTCTCTGACTAACTACAACATAATATGAACCGCTTCCTGCATGGCTGAAGCAGTA
This sequence comes from Ignavibacteria bacterium, assembly GCA_038244395.1. Lineage (GTDB taxonomy): Bacteria > Bacteroidota > Ignavibacteria > Tepidaquicellales > Tepidaquicellaceae > JAGPCH01. Next base: position 3,209 of record JBBRTN010000133.1, on the reverse strand, counting down.
CGAAGCGTTTCCAAATGAATTCATGAACGCCTTCGACGAATCTTTTTTTATATAAGGAGACACGGAGTTTCTTAAATAAACTTTCATCGTATCTCTGACCATCAACGTTCCGTTCCAAAAACCCTCCATTATTGACGAAAGATTAACTGACACGAAATTGCTCGTAGTAAATATAACTGTTAATACCGGTCTGAATGATACTGAATCATTTTCTTTCGTATCGAATCTCTTTGCAGTTCCTGATAAACTCTCATTTCCAAACAGGAGCCAGCCGAAATTGCCTGAAGGATTATTTACCCAGCCTTGTACGTCATTTACCATTTGCGAAGTAGTACCCCAAGTGTAATAACCGTTTCCTCCAACAGCTTTGGTGCCGCTCACCGTATTCAAAAATGTTCCGCCGTTATCTGACCAGAACTGGTCATTGTAGAAAGTATTTGTCCATGTAGCGTCTCCGGTTTCTGCTGCGGCTCCGTATCCTTCTTCACTTGGAGCTACCGAAGCGCCTTCGCCCCAGTCTTCGGAAACTTTTCTAAGCTCTATATTCTGATTGCCCGAAATTGTCCGGGACATATGTAGTCGTAATGTAACACTTACTACGTTAGCGCAGGGAGGGATTACACTCTGAAAATTAAATTTCACAAGTCCTCTTCTTTTATCACCGCTTTGTGTTGTTCCCGAAAAAAAATGCATTCCCATTCCGTTGCTGACATTTCCTGTATGGCTCTCATATAATGTATTATCTTTTCCGGAAAATATTTTTACCGTATCCTGCGCAGACTGAGATTCTTTTATCAGCGCTACCGCAAAAAATAAAATTAAAATAATCCTGTAAAGTGAAAGAAATTTTTTAAATTGGTTTTCTTTTTTCATTTGCATGTTTTATTATTTTTGTAATGTTTGAAATATGATTAACACGAATATAGAAACTTCTATTCAGCTGATAAATGTATTTATAAGTAAGATTTTGCCGATGATTTTTAAAAAAAGCCGCAATGAAACTCAATTGCGGCTGAATAAATTAAAGTTAAAATTCAAAAATTATTTTACAAGTATCATTTTTTTCGTTGCATTAAAATCACCTGTCCTGATAGAATAAAAATAAGCACCACTCGGAAGGCTGCCTGCATTGAAATTAAATTCATAGGTTCCCGGCTGAAGCTTTTCATTTACAATCGTGCTTACTTCCCTTCCTCCGGTATCAAATATCTTTAGCTCGACAAAAGATGTTTTGGGAATGTCAAACTGAATCTTAGTTGAAGGATTAAACGGATTAGGATAATTATTTTTTAGATTATAATTTTCGGGAATTACCGACGATATTACATTTATGCCGACAGATGTCCTGACGAAAGTTACTGTAAATGAATTTGCAGCCTGAAGTGAATCGTATCCGTTGTATGACCACGCTCTCCAGTTGCATCTGACACTGTCTCCTGTTGTTCCCATTGTCTGAGCCAGGGAATCCAGCATGCTTTTTCTAAGAGTGACAATACTATCGTAGCCGTTATTATCACTGGTAAAAACGTAATCAAGCGGAGTTCCGGCTTTTCTTATTTTAAATTTGTATTTAATTGAAGGATCAGTTCCCGAACGAAGCCACGAAAACTTTTGAGTCTCAGTGCTGCCTGAGGAAACCTCAACCCTTGTATTAGCCGGAGGAGACACGACAGTAAATGCATTAAGATTAAGAACTATATTAAAAGCAGCGTCGCATGTATCTCCTTCATTTGGATTAGAAGAATTCAAAATTCTCAGCTTTGCCTGAAATGTTGTGGCTGTATAAGGTAATGTCCAGTTATAGGAACGCTGGCTTGCGGGAATATTATTTTGAACAGTCTGCCAGCTTGAACCGTTATTCATTGATACTTCTATATTGACATTTCCGGTAACTGAAGAACCCCAGTAAACCGGCGTCACTGCTCCCGTTCTGAAAATTTCTCCTCCGTTAGGATATCCGACCTGCAGGTTCCTTTGTGAAATATACATACAGCCTGCTGATTCTGCTCCGCTTCTGATTACAGCTCCGGGCTGCGGACCGAATCCTAAAACAAAACTCACTGAACCGTTATTATAACAATAGCTCATTATGGTTCCGACTGCCTGAATTGCCGGTCCTGAATAACATCCGCCTTCTATCGGTACATAACATGTATCAATAGGGCCGCCAACCCAGCTACAGTTGAATGTATGCAGAGAACCAAAGTTATGTCCAAGCTCGTGAGAAACAACTTCTACTTCATATGAAAATGTCGGCAGCGGTGCAGGAAGTCCAACAGTGTTGCTGAATCCGTATCCGTATCCGGAAACAGGACTCGAGCACAAACCGTTTAACCACGCTATGCCTCCGAGATTATCGGATCTTTTGCTGATAAAATGCGCGAGTGTTCTTGGGACAGATTGCTGGTTTGAATTCCATTCTGCTCTGAACTGATCTAACAGTCCGTTGGATGTAAGGCTTGTATATGGATCAGCAGTTGTCCAGATTCTCAAATAAGGAATTATTAATTTGATATTAACTTCTTTCATATACATTGCAGATACATTCGCCATCAGAGCTACGGCATAATTCGTCGTATTCTGAATCGATGACCCAAAGAATGTGTAAGTTGCCCGGTCAAGCTCAATTGCAATTTCCGCAACGTATAAGTCAGTTGATGATGATGACTCTTTCAATTTCTGCGTGATAATATTTTTCATATTCTCCGCATATTCAGGAGAAATATTATCTCCGGTCCCGCAGACAAACTTATTTTTTATTTTCAAATCACTTTCCTTGTATAAAATATATTCATCTGTTTGATTTCCCATCGCGTCTTTCATTGCTCCGAGAACGTAATTATCATTCTTCGTGCAGAGCATCCCGGTTATGTTTTCCCGTGAAAAAGTAATTGTAACAAATGCATCCTCAAGACCTTCGACTTTACCGGTATATGAAACAGCGAGGTCATTTATTTTGACTTCTTCGTTGCCTCTTTCCGTCCTCGCAATAATCTTTGCATTAGGGGAAAGAACTTCGAATCTCTTAAGATTCAGATTCGCAATATTATTCTGAGTGTATGGAATCGAGAGCCGGATTTCAGGAGCCTTGTAATCACACAGAGTCTGAAGCTCTTCTTTGTTAATGCTGAGGAGCACTGCATTGCTTGCTGCATTTTTTAATTCGGGGGTATTCAGCAATGAACTCTTATCGCTGATTGTAAATAAAT
>JBBRTN010000132.1:0-5742 GCA_038244395.1 Ignavibacteria bacterium | reverse complement strand
ATGGGGTTCTTTTAAAACTGAATACCTGATTTGAAAATGTAATTATTCTTTGGGGCTCCGTGATGAATAATTATTCTGTTTATCAGTCTAATCAATTATTTACCACCTGCTATTTCATCAAACTTGCTTCTGTTTTCCCTGAGCCAGGTCTCAAAATTCCTGATGCCGGGAAATAATTTTTTGCTTTCATCGATTGCCTTGTGTTCGTCCGGAATAAACTTAGTATAGAACTCGAACATGTCAGCGATATCGGCTGCGCCTGGAAAGCCAAAGCCCGCAAAGGTTTTTCTGTCTATATAATCGTAAACTACTTTTACTCCGAGTACTTCTTCCATTAGCTTTGCATAATCCTGCGGATAAAGAGCGTCACCGACAATGCGGATTGTCTTTCCTAAATACTGATCCCTGTTTTCAAAAATTGAAGCTATGACGCCTCCGACATCTCCCGACGCAACTCCGCCAAGCTTAGACTTTTCACCCTGCGGAAATCCGAAATGAAAATTTCCGTCTTCGCCTTTTTTTATCGGGAAGAAACCTAAAAAGTTGTCAAAGTAAAATGCAAGATGAGTAAATGTAGTATTAAGATTCAGACTTTTTGCGTAATCCTCATACTCCGCTTTTATGTCGAAGTGAGGTGAACTCAATTCACCCCCTGAGATTTTTTTGACAGAAGGCAGTGAGCTTAATACAAAATGCTGAATGTTATTTTCACTGACAGCATCAATGAGGTTTCTTCCCTGCTGAGCTTCCTTATCGAAATGCTCCCAGAAGTTTGTCACTCCGAAAACACCGTAGCAGTTCTGCATTGCTTTGACTAAGCTTTCCTTATCGTCAAGGTTTCCCTCAACAACTTCTACGCCTTCAGGTCCGAGAGCGGCAGCTTTCTTTGAATGAGCATCGCGTGTAAATGCCCTAACTTTATATTTTCCTGACTTCGCTAAAAAATGCGCAACACTTCCGCCCTGAGCGCCGGTTGCCCCGGTAACTAAAATGATTGGTTTGTCTGCCATGATGATTTTTTTTATTATTTTTTATTTTATGCAAAATAAAAAATGTGAGGTGAAAATGTAAGCTAATAATTCACTGAATGTATTATCCCGTATTATCCGGTATTACTGAGTATGATTGTATGTATAAATGTATAACTGAGTAAGGTTATATTACCTTCAATACTCCGCTCACAATTCACCATAGTTTGTTTCTGATTATTGATCAACTCTGTCCAAAACGTTACACATCACATGCGGGTTTGTTTTTAAAAACATATAAATTGTTTTGATTGCACATTAAATTAGTAAATTACAATCTGTAGCTGAAACGTTTTGGACAGCACTGATTATTATTACATTTTGCATAACTAATTGGATTGTAAAAAATATTTCACTGATATAAATTCAGGGTTTGCATATGTCAACATCTTATTTAGATAAAATTGTAGTAAAGGGTGCGCGGGTGCACAATCTCAAGAATGTGGATATTGAAATACCAAGAGACAGTCTTGTAGTATTCACCGGTCTTTCCGGCTCCGGGAAATCTTCGCTTGCATTTGATACCATTTATGCAGAGGGTCAGAGGAGATTTATGGAAACACTTTCAGCTTATGCACGGCAATTCATCGGGGGAATTGAAAGGCCCGATGTTGATAAGATTGAGGGACTATCGCCTTCCATTTCGATTGAACAAAAAACCATTTCACAAAACCCCCGCTCTACAGTCGGCACAGTTACTGAAATTTATGATTTTCTTCGTCTGCTTTTTTCAAGATGCGGGACACAGTATTCTCCAGATTCCGGAAATGCTGTCACAAGGCAGAGTCTTGAACAGATTGTAGAAAATATTTTCAAGATGGAAGCAGATACTAAAATTACAATTCTTGCTCCTGTTGTCAAAGGACGAAAAGGACATTACAGAGAATTGTTTGAGGAGATAAGTGCGGATGGATTCACAAAAGTCAGGGTTGATGGTGATATAGTGAACATAGAGCCGGAGATGAAACTTGAAAGATTTAAAATACACGACATTGAAATTGTTGTAGACCGTGTAGCCGTGAATTTAAAGTCAAAGACGCGGATATCGGATTCTCTTGAAACGGGTTTAAGGCGCGGAGAAGGAATCGTGATTGTCAGTGACGGAAAAGAAGATAGGTTATATAACGAAAAATTATCCGATGCAAAAACCGGGAGAAGTTTTTCCGAGCCAGCTCCAAACGCTTTTTCATTTAATTCTCCTTACGGCTGGTGCAAAGACTGTTATGGTCTCGGGGAGAAAAAAGAAATTGATATCGATAAAATATTCCCTAACAGAAATCTTTCGATAAATGAATCCGCAGCAGCACCTCTCGGAAAACCGCGCAGCACCTGGATTTATTCAATCTTCAGGGGATTGATAAATAATCTGGGATATGATTTTGATACACCTCTCAAGAAATTTTCAGAAACTGCAATAGATGTTATTTTAAACGGCACTTCAGAAAGAGTAAAATATAATCACATAAATTCACAGGGCAGAAGCAATTCATATGCGCACAGATTTGAAGGTCTGGTTAATTACATAAAGCGTTACTCCGATGATTCAAGCTCCGAAACAATTCGTCAGTGGGCGGAAAGTTTTATGACTATTACCAAATGCAAGACTTGTAACGGGGGAAGATTAAAAGAAGATTCTCTCTGGGTAAGGGTAAGCGATAAAAATATTTCTGACATTACTCAGATGTCAATAAGGGAATGCAGGGAATTTTTCAATAAGCTAAAGCTGAATGAGAGAAAGCAGATCATCGCTGAGCAAATTGTAAAAGAAATAAAATCACGTCTGGATTTTTTATTGAATGTCGGTCTGGATTATTTAGCTCTAGACCGGAGTGCAAGGACTCTTTCGGGGGGCGAAGCTCAGAGAATCCGGCTGGCGACACAGATTGGTTCCCAGCTCACGGGAGTTTTATACATACTTGATGAACCTTCGATTGGTTTGCATCAGCGAGATAATATTAAGCTTATTGAGTCATTGAAAAAACTTCGTGATCTCGGAAATTCAGTGATAGTAGTAGAGCATGACAAGGAAATGATCGAATCATCGGACTATGTAGTGGATCTCGGTCCGAGAGCGGGGGAGCATGGCGGAGAAGTGGTTGCATCCGGACCACCTATGAGTCTGAATGGTTATTCTATTACGTCAGAATATCTTTCAGGGAAAAAGAAAATAAATGTTCCGCAGACAAGGCGCGATGGTACCGGAAAGTTTGTTACACTCAAAGGCGCAACAGGAAACAATTTAAAAGATGTTACTTTAAAAATTCCGCTTGGAAAATTTATCTGCATCACGGGAGTGAGCGGGTCCGGTAAGTCTTCTTTAATAACAGATACTCTTTACCGGATCTTATCACAGAAATTTTTCAAGACCCCGGAGCATCCTCTCCCATTTTCTTCTATTGACGGATTGTCAGTCAAGGGCGAAAAGTACCGGATAAAAATAATTGACAAGATAATTGAAATTGATCAGAGCGCCATTGGAAGGACCCCGCGGAGCAATCCCGCTACCTACACAGGGCTGTTCACTTTTGTCCGCGATATTTTTTCTTCCCTTCCGGAATCAAAAATAAGAGGATACAAGCCCGGAAGATTTTCTTTTAATGTCAGAGGCGGAAGATGTGACGCATGTGAAGGCGCGGGTCTGCAGAAAATTGAAATGAATTTCCTACCTGATGTCTATGTGACTTGTGATGTCTGCCGGGGCAAAAGATACAACCGGGAAACTCTTGAAGTAAAATATAAAGGCAAGTCAATCGCACAGGTTCTTGAAATGACTGTGGAAGAAGCCGTGAATTTTTTTGAAGCCGTCCCTTCACTTAAAAGAAAACTTCAGACACTTTTTGATGTCGGGCTCGGCTACATAAGATTAGGACAGCAGGCAACTACTTTATCCGGTGGAGAAGCTCAGCGTGTGAAGCTTTCTACTGAGTTGTCAAAAGTTCAGACAGGGAGAACGCTTTATATTCTTGATGAGCCCACGACAGGGCTGCATTTCGAAGATATAAATATGCTGCTTGATGTCCTAAATAAATTAGTTGAGAAAGGAAATACTGTCATTGTAATCGAGCATAACATGGATGTAATAAAATGTGCAGACTGGATCATTGATCTGGGACCCGAAGGCGGTGAAGCCGGCGGGAGAATAATTGCCGAAGGAACTCCGGAAGAAATCGTAAAAGATTTTGTTGATGTATCATACACCGCGAAATACCTGAAGGATGAATTAAAGAAATAATTATATTACCTGATTCAATTTAATATTTATTCAGGTTGCTATTCCTCACATAAAAAAACACATTTACCGAGTAAAATAATTTTTAAATATTTTAATATGAAATTCGCTTCACTTAGCTGGCAGGATGCAGAGAAGTATTTACAAAAAGATGACATGTGTATTTTACCAATTGGATGTACAGAGCAGCATGCATTCCTAAGCCTTTGCACAGACAGTATTCTTGCCGAAAAAATTTCACTTGATGCCGCCGGACCATTAAACATCCCTGTCCTGCCGGTTTTAAATTACGGACACACTCCTCTGTTTATGGATTATCCCGGAACCATTACACTGAAGATAGAAACTCTCTGTAGTATTACTCAGGATATTCTTGATTCACTTGTTCATCACGGTTTTCACCGGATACTGATTGTAAACGGACACGGTGGAAACATGCCGTTGTCGGCTTACATTGATAAATGGAAATTAAATAATCACGGAGTCAAAATTAAATTTCATAACTGGTGGAACGCTCCCAAAACAATCGCAAAGGTGTTTGAGATTGATCCTGTTGCATCTCATGCTTCATGGATGGAAAATTTCGAGTGGACCAGGCTGAAAAAAGCGGAGCAGCCGGAATTACAAAAAGAAATGATTGACATAGAACTGTTAAGAAAATCTACACCGGAAGAAGTGCGAAGGCTTTTGGGTGACGGAAATTTCGGAGGGTATTACAGTCGAAGTGATGATGAGATGAATCAAATCTGGGAAACTGCAATAATGGAAACACGAGAGCTTCTTATGAATGACTGGAGTTAGAATTATTTCTGAGGAACATTAAATAAAATAAATCAGGTAATGAATCTATTATTGCCCGCTTTTTAATTTTTCTATGACAGGCCTCAGCTCATGCTCCCACATTTTATCCAATAAAATTGCATGTTCAAAATCTGCAACAGCTTTGTCATTTTGCTGAAGCTCCTTATAAAGAATTCCCCTGTTATAAAAAGCGATATCATCCGAAGAATTAATCTCAATGGCTTTTGTATAGTCAATTACTGCATTGTCATACAGTTTCATTTCCTGCAGGTCGGAAGCTCGGTTAAAATAAGCATCAGCAAATTTTTTATTAAATTTTATTGCGCTTGTATAATCATCAATTGCCTCATTAAGCTTACCCTGTTTATCATAAATCTGCGCCCTCTGAAAATATGCTTCGCTTTTTTTCGGTTCAAAGCTAATGGCGCTGGTCAGCTCCGAAATTGCTCTATCGTTATCAAAATTAATGACGTAGACAAGTCCTTTATAGTAGCATGCATCATAGTTGTCAGACTCCATCCCGAGAATTTGAGAAAAATAATCATTGGCAACATCGAAGCTGTCAGCGTAAAACGCCTTCCTTCCGTTTTCAAAAATTTCCTGAGTTGACTGCGCCCGCATTGAAGATGAAATGAATAAAATCATTACCGCAGAAAATATTAATTTTTTCATGATCATTTTTTT
>JBBRTN010000131.1:0-5755 GCA_038244395.1 Ignavibacteria bacterium | reverse complement strand
GAGTGCAGCGCCGTGCGAAGATTTTTCAGGAGTAAAATTTCCGCCTGCAACAATGTTTGAAGAATACACAGGCACGAATTTCTGGACAAGAAATAATGTAAGCGCTTATGGAATTGGGTCAGGCTCTGCAAAATTTGATTTTTATAGCGCTCAGCCTCCTGTAGTTCAATCGCTTGTCTCTAATAATTTTACTGCAGCTTCTGCAAATACTTATCTTACTTTCGATAACGCTTATGCACCGTTTTCAGATTCTTCATATGGACCGGATACTTTAGTTATAGAAACATCTTCTGATTTCGGTTCTAATTATATTTTATTAAAATCCTTGATGGGAAAATATGACGGAACCGGAGACCTGAATACTTCCCCTCCCATTGCAAATCCGTTCACCCCGTTAAACAGTGAATGGAAACCAAAAATATTTCTATTGCCTGTGGGAACAAACAAGATAAGGTTCACGGCTAGAAGCGGTTATGGAAATAATTTATATCTCGATAATATTTGCGTGCAAACGCTTGCCGCTCCTTCAGCGACTTCAGCTATAGGCTGTATGCCGGAGGGCTTCTACAGGCCTCTGCCATTTCCTCAGACAATACAGGACACTGTGCGAACATATTTATGCAGGACTGATTTCCCAAATATAAAAGTTGACTCAGCTGTCAATTATTTATCCACAGGTGCGATCGCCAATTCGGCGTTTACACGTGCCTTGTCGGGAACATACTACATAGTTGTAAGCCACAGAAACAGTATTGAGACTTGGAGCAAAGCCGGTGGTGAAATATATACCAGGGGCTCCACACTTTCTTTCAATTTTATTTCGCCGTCAAACCAGGCATACAATAATAATCAGGCGCTGGTAGATCCTGCTCCTTATTATGGAATGTACGGGGGAGATGTTGACAGGGACAATACGGTTGATTTATCTGATGTGTCTCAAATAGAAAATGCGGCGACAAATTTTGCAAGCGGTTATGTCGTATGGGACCTGACCGGGGATAATTTTGTTGATTTAAGCGATCTCAGCATTGCAGATAATAATTCATACAATTTTGTAACAAGGCAGGCACCTCCGGGAGCCGAACCGAAACCTCAGACGAACATTCCGGTTAATTCTAAAAATTTAACTTTTAAAAATGAAGCTCAGAGGCTGAAGTTCCTTCGGGGAATTAAGGCAATGACAGAATTAAATTCCCGTTATAAAGGCAAAAAAAGCTTTGAAATTATCAATAGTAAGAAAAATGTACCTAATGTAAATGAAGACTTACTAAAGACTGAATTGCATAAGGGGGAAAATCTAATTAATCACACTGAGAAGAGACTCGGAGAATATTAGACGGGTAAGTTAGGTGTATGAATTTGTCCAAAAATTTGTTTAAAATTGTATACAGGAAATATGACTTGAAATTAGAATTGAGTTATCGGTAATTAAACTCAGTCAACAAGAAACAATTTTTCACATTTATTTTAATTTATTCTTTAAATTCTAAAAAGACTGAAGGGGAAAGTTTTCTTCAGTCTTTTTTTATAAGAAATATTCATTCTAAGAATTTACAAAATCAAAAAAACAACTTTCCATTAATTTAAAAAACAAAAGATGAAGTATTCATTAAAAATTTTATTTTTTGCAGTTTCTTTCTTTCTCTTTTTTCAGGGAATCAGGATTAATAAAGAAGGCACTGTGATTATACGGAATTCTCTTTTTGCACAGGAGAACCGCAGCATTAACTGGTCGGAAATATCCGAAAAAAGCTTTACAGTAAAAGGTGAAAGACGAATTATCCCGACAAAATACAGAACGGTAAAAATGGATCTCGAAAATGTAAGAGAAATTTTATTTTCGGCGCCGATGGAATTAAGCCAGAGATCAAAAACATCTCCATCTATAATTGAACTTCCAAAACCGGACGGCACAATGTCAAGGTTTGAACTGACAGAATATTCCATGATGGAGCCGGGACTTGCCGAACAATTCCCCCAAACAAGAACCTACAATATAAAAGGAGTTGATGACCCGTATGCAACAGGAAAACTTGATATCACCTTACTGGGATTTCACGGAATGGTATTAACTCCTAGCGGCGATTATTTCATCGATCCGTACAGCTCTGATGAGCAGGAAATTTACATCAGTTATTTCAAATCAGATTTATACAGTGATCAGCATTTTGAATGTTTGGTTGATGAAGTGCAGAACAATACTGACAATATTAACTTCAATTCCGTAATGACAGGTCAGCAATTAAGAACTTACAGACTGGCATGCGCTGCAACGGGCGAATATACTGCATTCTTCGGAGGTACTGTCGCACTCGGGCAGGCTGCTATTGTCGTAGCTATCAACAGAGTTAACGGAGTATATGAACGTGATATGTCCGTGCGCATGACCTTGGTTGCAAATAATACCAACATAGTATTTACAAACTCAGCTACTGACCCTTATACAAATAACAACGGAGTTACAATGCTTTCGCAAAATCAGACGACACTTGATAATGCAACTTATATCGGCTCTGCAAACTATGATATCGGTCATGTATTCAGCACAGGCGGTGGTGGTGTTGCAGGATTAGGAGTTGTTTGTTCAAACGGGAATAAAGCAAGAGGGGTCACAGGATTACCATCTCCCACAGGTGATGCATTTTATATAGATTATGTCGCGCATGAAATGGGACATGAGTTCGGAGGCAATCACACATTCAACAGTGTAACTTCAAATTGCGGCGGCGGCAACAGAAATGCTTCGACAGCATGGGAACCGGGAAGCGGAAGTACTGTCATGCCTTACGCCGGAATCTGCGGTGCAGATGATCTTCAGCCTCATAGTGATGATTATTTTCATTCAGGAAGCGTAAGTGAAATTACTGCTTACACACAAACAAGCACAGGAAATTCCTGTCCGGTTACTACCAATACAGGAAATACACCACCGACAGTTACAGTTCCGGCAGGAGGATTTACAATTCCAATCAGTACGCCATTTCAATTAACAGGGTCTGCAACAGATAATGAAAGTCCTGGTTCACTAACATATTGTTGGGAAGAATTTGATGTCGGTCCATCAGGCAGCCCAAACTCACCATCAGGCAATGCTCCTATATTCAGATCATTTTCACCGGTGGTAACGCCGACAAGAGTCTTTCCTAAACTCAGCAATCTGCTTAATAATACTTCAACCATCGGAGAGATATTGCCGACCTATACAAGAAATTTGAGCTTCCGTCTAACAGCAAGAGATAACAACGTCGGAGGCGGCGGAATAAATTTCAGTTCAATTTCATTCAGCGTTAATTCAACTGCGGGACCGTTTTTGGTTACATCGCCAAATACAAATGTAACATGGAATTCGGGCGCAGCTCAGACAGTTACATGGAACGTGGCAAACACGACTGCATCACCGGTGAGTTGCTCGCTTGTAAATATTTTACTTTCGACCGATGGAGGAAATACTTTCCCGACTACACTTTTGGCAGGTACTCCTAATGACGGTTCGCAATCAGTAACACTTCCAAATGTAAACACGACAACAGCAAGAATAAAAGTTGAATCTGTCGGTAACATTTTCTTTGATTTATCAAATACAAATTTTACAATCACAGCTACTAACCTGCCTTCCATAGTTCATACACCGATCACCGATGTGCTGAAATCAAGCTGGCCTGTAACGGTCACAGCTTCGGTAACAACGAACAGCGCCATTGATTCTGCATGGGTTGTTTGGTATAAAAATGTAGTTGGTAATACAAAAGAATTTAAACTTATAAATACTTCCGGCTCTACTTATTCGGCAGCATTTAATTCATTAAATTCTGATGTTAATGTTGGTGATGTTATTTTTTACAAAATAATTGCTCAGAATAATTCCGCCGGTCATGAAAAGGATTCGACAGCACTTTATAATTTCAGCATACTGGATGGAACGCTTTGCTATGATTTTACTCCGGGTACTTTCCCACCTTCGGGATGGGCTCTTCAGTTTCCGACTACGAGTTTTTGGACAAGAAGCACTGTAAGCGCATATTCAATTGGCACAGGCTCCGCAAAATTTGATTTTTGGAATGCTCCACTTGATACAACACAGTCATTAGTTACTTTTAATTTCACAAATTCTCTTGCAGGTGATACATTAAAATTCGATAATGCTTATGCTCCTTATTCATCGGGAACAGATTCATTGAGAATTGAAACTTCCACAAACGGCGGAACATCATATACAGTCCTCGTCAGATTCTGGGGAAATGCAACTTCGGGTATAGGAGGAAATTCACTTAACACAAGAGCTACATCTACATCCGAATACCTGTCACCGGCAAGCAATGAATGGGTATCGAGAAAATTTGCTTTACCAGTCGGAACAAACAAAATAAAATTCAGAGCCAGAAGCGGATATGGGAATGATTTATATGTAGATAATATCTGCATTTCAAATAACGCAGCAGCTGTTGCATCTACTATCACAATGATACCGGAAGGATTTTATAACACAGTTTCCGGTCAATTAAATATGAAAGATACTGTCAGGGCATATTTGAGAAATATCAGTTCTCCTTTCAGCATTGTAGACTCAGGAAAATTTTTACTTGATTCAGTAACTTTCTCAGGAAATGTGACTTTTGCAAATGCGCCGACAGGGACATATTATCTGGAAGTAAAACACAGAAACAGTATAGAAACATGGAGTAAAAACGGAGGCGAATCTTATGTTAAGGGTGTTGCTTTCAGTTATAACTTTACTTCAGCTGTGACACAGGCATACGGAAATAATTTAATTCATGTATTGACAAAGTACTGCGACTACAGCGGCGATGCTGATCAGGATGGCAGCGTTGATTTAGCTGACCTTGCTATTATTGATAACGATGCATCAAATTTTTCAATCGGATATTTGAGTTCGGATGTTGACGGAAATGGATTCGTTGACATCAGTGATTTATCTATTGCCGATAATAACGCGGCGAATTTTGTCAGTAAGATGACTCCGGGACCTGCTCCTACGGCAGGAACTCACAGGATTAAAAACTCAAATGAAAATAAATCAGTTCTAAAATCAACAACATCAGCTGATATCAAAGTAAAAAATAATTTGCAAAAGTAATAATTATTTTTAAAAGTTTTTGTTCAATAATTAATATTAAAAAGAGACTGAAGGGGAGTTTTTTTCTCTTTCAGTCTTTTCTATTTTTAAAAAACCTAAATACCTACCATTAAATCACAGAACATTATCAGATTTTATTTCTTCGGGAAATTATACTAATGTCAGCAGATAAATATTACAGGAGGATTGTGTTAGGTTCTTAGAATTTCTTCGGAAGATACTCTCTGATTCACATCCGTCCAAAACGTTTTTATTGAAATTATAAAAGTCTTTGAAGATCTGCTTTCTTTTGAAAGATCAAATAGAGCACACCTAGTTTGAATAAGGGATTAACTGAGATTAATTGAAATTAATCTAATTTACTTTACGAACTGAAGTTAATGCACGGTTTGATTATTTTGTAATGACTTAACTAATTGTTTTATGAACAATAAATATTCAGGAATAGTCACTTTTCTTTTTACGGATATTGCAGGCAGCATGAAGCTTGCACAGGATTATCCGGCATTAATTCATTCTGCACTGGAAGAGCATCATAAAATTTTAAATGATTCTGTTAAAGCAAATCATGGATTTGTTTTTAAAACAATTGGTGATGCATTCTGCTGTGCTTTTAAAAATACTTTAGACGCTGTGAATGCATCTGTTAATATTCAGATT